>CAIXRL010000742.1 GCA_903921835.1 Candidatus Eiseniibacteriota bacterium
GCTCCTCCTCGACGTATGCCATTGACACGACTTCGTCGTCGCGCCTTGCCGGCCGGGCACATCGGCCGCCTTTGTGCTCGAGCGACTCCTGGGACGGGACACTAGGATGCGCGCCGTGGACACGAGCCTGCTCGCCTACGCCATGAACCGTCACGTCCCCGAGCACGCCCGCGCCGTGGCGGTGATCGACGAACTCGCCAACGGCGACCGGCCATGGGCGCTGCCGTGGCCCGCGGTGCACGAACTGCTCGCGCACGTCACCCACCCGCACGTCGTGGCGCGCGCGCTGCGCCCCACCGACGCGTGGGGCTTCATCGAGGAGCTGGGCGGCAGCCCTTCGGTGCGCTTCCTGGGCGCGGGCCCCGGCCACGCCGCCGTCACCGCCGAGGTGATGGAGACGCTGCGCGGCGAGAGCGGCCCGCTGCCCGGCGGCTTCGAGCTCGCGGTGGTGCTGCGTGAGCACGGCGTGCGCGAACTGCTGTCGTCCGACCCCGGCATGCGCCGCTTCCGCTTCCTCGAGGTCCGCGACCCGGTGCACGGCGAGCTGTGGACGCCCGAGGAACGCCCCGCGCGCCGCTACCGCGTGCTGTCGAGGCGCGGGCCGGGGTGAGGAAGGCGTCCCGCGCGGCGGACACGGCACCTCACCGCGCCCGCCACTGCGCCAGCAGTTCCGCCTCGCGCTCCGCCGTCAGCGCGGGCGAGCCGGCTCGCGCCTCGTCCGGGCGCGCGAGGTCCCACGCCAGCGTGTCGCGCGCGGTGTCCTCGAGAGGCCGGCAGCGCAGGCCCTCCCCGCGCGCCTTCGCGCCGCTCACCATGGACTGCGCCACGTCCTCGCCCGTCACCCACAGCGGCACGCCGGTCCACGGCTCGACGCCCCGCCCGAGCAGGAACGCCTCGTCCACCCATGTGAACGCGGGCAGCGCGCCGAGCGCGGCGGCGATGCGTTCGAGACAGTCGCGCAGGGTCAGCAGCTCCACCGGCCCCACCGCGTTGAACGCGCCGATCGCGCCACGCTCCACCATGCCCAGCATCCAGACGGCCAGGTCGCGCGCGTCGATCACCTGCACGGGCAGCTCCTGCACGCCCGGCGCCAGTACTTCGCCTCCGCGCGCGACGCGCCGCGGCCAGTACGGGAAGCGATCCGTCGGGTCGTGCGGCCCCACGATGAGCCCCGGACGCACCACCAGCGCCCGGGCCTCGCCGAACGCCTCGCACGCGGCGCGCTCGCACGCGGCCTTGAGGCCGCCGTACGTCTCGCCGGTCACCTCCTCGCCCGCGCCGTCGGCGAGCGTCGCGAGCGCGTGGCTCTCGCCGGCGCCGGGCGTGAAGGGCGTGGCGTACGCCGAAATGCTCGAGACGAACGTGTAGTGGCCCGCCGCGTCCCGCAGCGCGGTGGCCGAGGCGCCCACCACGCGCGGCACGTAGCCGCAGAAATCCACGACCGCGTCCCAGCGCCTCCCGACCAGCGCGCCCAGCCCGCCGTCGCGGTCCCCGAGGATGCGCTCGGCGGCCGGGTGGAGAGCGGCGCCGGTGCGCCCGCGGTGGAACAGCGTGACGCGGTGGCCCGCCGCGAGCGCGGCCCCGGCGAAGTGCCGGCCGAGGAACCGCGTGCCGCCGAGGAGGAGCAGGTCCATTTGGCCTCCGTGCAGAAGAAACGGGCGGCGCCGTCGCGGCGCCGCCCGTCCTCACGAGTATGCGCTACTTCGCGGGCTTCTTGAAGATCGCGTCCGCCAGCGTCGGGTTGAGCTGGAGCGACGTCACCTTGCCCTCGAGGAACGGCTTGCCGTCGCGCAGGACCCGGCTCGCGTGCGGGTACTGGATGGCGCCCTCCGCGGACCACGCCGAGTACAGCTCGGTGACCCGCGCGGGACCCATCTGCGGCCCGGAGCCCTCGTCGTGGTACGCGAAGCCGGCGAGCTTGCCGTCATTCGTGAACAGCACGACGAGATCCTGCGCCTTCGCGCCCACCAGCACCGCCGCACGGTAGGAAACACCGTCCACCACCTCGGGCGCCTCGAGCGCGGAGAGTTCGACCTTCGCCGGCTCGCTGAACAACCGCCACAGCGAGTGCTCCCATTCCTTCGCACCGTCCTCGGCGGCTTTGGGGTTGTCCCGCAGCTGACCCATGGGGTTCTCCCAGCCGGTGGCCCCGTCCAGGCCCGCCGTGACCTCGCCGAAGGGCAGCTTCTGCACCGCCAGCTTGTGGTCGGGGAAGCGCCACGACTCCGTGCCCGTCATCGCAATCGACTGTCCCATCATGCTGAGGGTCGCCTCGGTGGCCTCCGTGATGGAATGCACCGCCGCCCACGCCTTCGTCCCGCCCGCGGCGGTCGCCGCATCGGCGAGCCATTTGCTGCCCTGCTGCTTCGATGCCGGCGTCACGCTCACCTTGCCCAGCTTCGAGGGCGGCGGCGGGATCGTGATGTCCATGCGCTCGACGGGCATCCCGGTGCTCGCGAGCGGATGCTCGAAGTCCTTCTCCTTGCCCACGATGATCACCACCTGCGCCGCGGGCGTGATCTTGTGGTGCGCCGCCTCGAGCACGCTCTGGGCGGTCACCGCGTCCAGCGCCTTCTGGTACGACTGCAGGAAGTCCGCCGGGTAGCCCACCGCCTCGTAGTACGCGGCGCGGAAGAGCGTCTGGCTGGGGTCGGCGAAGTTGAACACGTAGCCGTTGACCACCGCCTGCTTCGCGATGTCCAGTTCTTCCGGGGTCAACGGCGCCTCGGTGATCCTGCGCACCTCGTCCTGCACCAGGCCGAGCGCCGTGAGCGTGGACTCGCTCTGCGTCAGCGAATACGCCAGGAACACGCCCGGCTTCTCGTAGTCGGCCCCGGCCGCGGCGCCGGTCGCGTACGCGAGCCCGCGCTGGGTGCGGATGTGGCTGAACATGCGCGAGGAGAAACCTCCGCCCAGCGCCTGCTCCAGCACGGTCATGGACGCGTAGTCGGGATCGCTGCAGCGTGACCCGGGCTGCGCCACGACGATGCCCGACTGCGTCACGTCCTCCTTGGGCGCGTACAGGATCCTCGGCGTCACGGAGGTCGGCGTCGGCGGCAGCACCGGCGCCTGCGTGCCGCTCTTCTTCCAGTCCGCCAGCTTCGCGGTGAGCAGCGCCTTCATGTCGGCGGCCTTGAAGTCACCGTAGACGGCCACGATCATGCGCTCGGGCACGAACACGGCGTCGTGCAGCTTCTGGCAGTCCGCCTTCGCGATCGGCTCCACCGAGGCGTACTCGGGCTGGCGCGACCACGGGCTGTCCTTGCCGTAGACGGCCTGCGACGAGGCGCGGAAGAGGATTCCCATCATCTCGTCGTTGCGGCTGGCGATCGAGCGGCGCAGGCCGACCTTCGCCAGTTCGATCTTCTCATCCGGGAACGCCGGCTGGCGCGTGACCTCCGTCCACAGGCCGACGACCTCCGCGGTGTTCTCGGTGAGGCAGCGGAAGCCCGTGTTGGCGAGCGTCGGCGCGACGCTGGCGTTGACCGACGCGCCGATCGCCGCGAGGCGGTCGTCGAGCCAGTCACCCGGGTGCGCCGCGGTGCCGCCGCTGCGCATGACCTCGCCGGTCAGTCCCGGCAGACCCGCGCGGTCGGCGGGCGTGAAGGTCGGCGTGCACGCGAAATACGCGATGCCGTGCACGACGGGCAGGTCGTGGTTCTCGAGCAGGTAGACGACCACGCCGTTGGGCAGTGTGAAGCGTTCGGGCTTCACCGCGGGAATCTTGCCGATGGCCGGGGTCGTGATCTTCTTCGGGTCGTAGATCGAGGTGTCCGCGGCGCGGGCCGGGACACTCGTGATGGCCGCAAGCAGCAGCGCGGCCGGCAGCAGGGTGCGCGCGAAGCGCGGGGCGATCGTCATGATCAGTGCCCTCCCTCGTTGGCCGCCGTCGCCGGCGGGTTCTTGATGAATGCGACGGTGCTGTTCGAACGCACCAGGGACGACTTCATGACGGCGGTCAGGTCCTCGGGACGGAGCGACTGCAGGCGCTCCTGCTCGCGGAAGAACTCGTGCCAGTCGCCGTACAGCATCTGCGACTGCGCCAGCTCGCCGGCCAGCCCCTCGTTTTCGTCGACGGCGCCGATCTTCGCGGCGCGCATGCGGACCTTGTAGCCATCCAGCTCCTCGGCCGTGAACGGCTTCGTGGTCATGGCTTCATCGATGACCGCGTAGGCTTCCTTCTCCACCGCCTCGGGGTCCTGGCCCTTCGCGGGCACGAGGATCATGCTGAACAGGCTCGGGTACTTCTCACCGATGATGCCCGTGCCGCAGTTCACCTGAACGCAGAGCTTCTTCTCCTTGACGAGCGTCTTGTACATGCGCGACCAGCGGCCACCGGCCAGCAGGTCGGCCGCCGCCTTGTACGCGGCGTACGACGGATCGCTCGCGGCCGGGATGTGCCAGCCGACGATCATGAACGGCTGGGCCTTGTCCTCGAGGATGATGCGCCGCTCCGCGATCTGCTGGGGTTCAACGGTGTCGAGCGGGGGCGGCGCGGGCGCGTCGGAGACGGCGCTGAAGTACTTCGTCGCCATCTGCCGCACCTGGGCCAGCGTCACGTCCCCGACCACGGCGATGGTCATGTTCTTGGCCACGTAGTTGCGGCGGAAGAACGCCTCCCCTTCCGGGCGGTCGATGCTCTTCAGGTCGGACGGATAGCCGATGCCGCCGAAGCCGTACGGGTGGGCCGTGTAGACCGTGGTGACGAACTCGTTGAACAACCGCCCGATCGGTGAGGACTCCGTGCGCATCCGGCGCTCCTCGTACACGACGTCGCGTTCCTTGTAGAACTCGCGGAAGACGGGGTCGACCAGCGTCCCGCCGTGCATCGCGGCCCAGAGCTCGAAGCGGTTCGAGGGCAGCGAGTAGAAGTAGGCCGTGATGTCCTCGGCGGTGAAGGCGTTGATGTCCTGTCCGCCGGCCTGCTCGATCACCCGGGTGGCTTCGTTGGTCACGACGTAGCGGCTCGAGGCCTTCTGCGCCTCGGCGAACGCGGACGCGAACTGGCGAAGGCGGGTCGAATCGGCGTGCGCGCCCCTGCGCTGCTCGGTGTGCAGCGCCGCCCATGCCGCGTCCTCGGCGTCGAGCAGCGGCTTCTCGGCGCGATAGTCGGTCGTGCCGACCACCGTCGAGCCCTTGAACGCCATGTGCTCCATCATGTGCGCGATGCCCGTCGTGCCCACGGCATCGTTGGCCGAGCCGGAGTTGACGACGGTGAAGAAGCTGAAGACGGGCGCCTGGTGGCGTTCCACCACGATGAAGCGCAGCCCGTTGGGCAGCGTGAACTCCTGCACCTGCTTCTCGAGTGTCTCCAGGCCCGTGTGCAGGAGCCTGGGAGCGGTCGACTTCGCGGGAGCGGCGTACGCCACCCCGCAGCCGAGGACGAGCATCGCCCCGGCGGCGGCCAGCACCCGCCCGGGCAGTTGATGCGGCATGCGAATCATTCCATCCTCCTTAAGAATGGCTGCTTCGGGAGCCCAGTGTCCTGTCCCAGAGGTCCCACATCGATTTCAACCGGTGCTCGTGGCCCCGGGCTGCGTTGCTCCTCCTCGACGTCTCTCCCAATACGACTTCGTCGTCGCGCCTTGCCCGAGCCCACGATCCCTCGGCTGGAATCGCTGCGCTACCTCTGGGACAAGGCACTAGCCCGGAGTATTCATGAACCGCCAGCCGAGAGTGCGAGATGTGCGTCAGACGCAAGAGGATCGGCCGGCCGCGCCGGAATCGTGTTCTCCACACGA
>CAIXRL010000743.1 GCA_903921835.1 Candidatus Eiseniibacteriota bacterium
CTCTGCCCGAGGGGTTGCTGGTTGGGCGCAATGCCCGCATCGGAGCGCAGGTCGTGGAATCCGACTTCACCGCGCCGGTGCCCGCGGGCGGGGTCGTGGACGGTCCCGAGTCCATGCACTGACGCTTCGCGCGCACCGCGACGACGAAGCCCGGCAGCCTCGTGGGAGACCGCCGGGCTTCGTCGTCGCGGCGCGCGGGCGGGAAGCGGGCTCAGCCCGGCAGGCGGAGCTTCTGCCCCGAGCGCACGTTGCTGCTGCGGAGGTGATTGGCGCGGCGCAGCTCGCTCACGCTGACGCCGTACTTCCCGGCGATCTGCGACAGCGTCTCGCCCTTGCGCACGACGACGTGCGAGCCGACCGGACCGCCACCGCCGGCGTGGTGGCCGTGCTTGCCGGCGTGGCGCCTGCCCACGGGAACGTGCAATGTCGCGATCTGCGCGCTGTCCACCGCGGCGCTGGCCATGGCGGCGTCCTCGGGCGTGTGCACGCGCAGCCGCTGGCCGGGCTGCACCGCGGATCCCGCCAGGTGATTCCAGAGCTGGATCTGCCCGGGCGTGACGCCGTATTGCTGCCCGATCATCCACAGCGTCTCGCCGCGCTGTACGATGTGATTCACGCGATCCGCCGCGGCGCTGTTGCCCACGAGCTTCGCGGGCAGGCCGATCCTGCGCTGCGGCACGTACGCGGTGGAGGCGCGCGGGTCGCTGGCGATGTCGATCACCTCGGGCGCCGGCGCGTGCAGGCTGGCGGGCACGGCGAGCATCATGCCCCGGCGCAGCGGCTTGTGACGGCCGATGCCGTTCGCGGCCGCGAGCTGCCGCGGGCTGACCGAGTACTCGGCGGCGATCGCGCGCAGCGTTTCGCCGCGGCGCACGAGGTGGCGCACGGTGAGGTCCACCTCGGGAAGTTTCTCGCCCTGCATCAGCCGCTGCTGGATCAGCACGCTCTTGCCCTCGGGCACCCGGATCATGGTGACGCCGTCCGGCCCCCTGACCGACAGCGAGCGCAGCGCGGGGTTGAGCAGCTTGAGCTCGTCCATGCTGCAGCCGCACAGCCGGGCGATCGCGCGCAGGTCGACTGCGCCCTTGAGGGCGACCTCGTCGAACTTCATGGGGTCGTCGAACTCGACGTCGGAGAAGCCGTACTTGACCGGGTCGCGCGTGATGGCGAGCGCCGCCATGAACTGCGGCACGTACTCCTCGGTCTGCTTGGGCAGGTGCAGGTCCCAGTAGTTGGTCGTGCCCTGGGCCTTGATGGCGCGCAGCACCGTGCCCTCGCCCGCGTTGTACGACGCGATCGCCAGCGGCCAGTCACCGAAGATGCCGTGCAGGTGCTTCAGGTAGCGCGCGGCGGCGACTGTTGCCTTCTCGGGGTCCTTGCGCTCGTCCACCCACTGGTTGACGTTCAGGCCGAAGAGCTTGGCGCTCGAGCTGACGAACTGCCACGGGCCCACGGCGGCGGCGTAGGAGCGGGCATTCAGGTTGAACCCGCTCTCCACGAACACGAGGTGCACCAGGTCCGGCGGCAGGCCTTCGCGCTGGAGCACGGTGCGGAAGAGTTCCATGTAGCGGCCCGAGCGCTTGAGCCAGCGCTCGAACGTGCTGCGGCCGGCCCCGGTGAAAAACTCGATGTAGTGGAGCACGTCCGAGTTGATCTGGAGCGGGATGTCCTCGATGGCGGGCTGGTTCAGCACCGCAGCGACCGAGTCGGGACCCGCGTCGACCGGCTCGACCTCGGGAACCATGACTCCCCGGGGTGCGGCGGCGCTGTCCCGGACGACGGCAGCGTGGAGCGAGGGGTTGGTATCGGCGGCACGGAGGGTTCCCGGCAGGCACCCCGCGAGGAGCACGGCGGCCAGCAGGGCCCGCCGGAGGGTCACGCGTTTGGTCATGTTCGGGTCTCCGTTGGCAGATCCATCCATGGTTCAGGGGCAGGCAACCAGCGGAAGCTAGGCTTCCGGGCATGCAGTTCGCAAGGAAGGCTTCTGTCAACTTGCACAACCGACATGCCGGACAGGCCCGGACGGACGGTCGATTGTATCGGCACTTCGGCGGACAGGTTCCACCCCGGAGCGGTTCAATCGCGTCGCCCGCCGGCCGCCCGCGAGCGTGAACCGGGCTCCGGTCAACGAGTTGGGGACCAGTGGCAGGCCATTCGACAGCGCAGCGGTGCAGCCCAACCATTTGCCTCGTGGCCGCGCTCCGCCTGGCACGAGTGCCAACCGGCGCCTGACCTGGCCGGGAGGCACGCGCAAGCGGTGTGCCACGACTCGCGACAACTCACGACAGCGTTGACACTTGCAGGCGCGTTGGCTAGCGTGGCACCCGTACGCGCTCCACATGGTTGCGGCGCAGTCCCTGGAGCAGGGGAAGGAACCCCCAATGAACATGGCCAGCACGATCGCCTCCCGATGGGCGGTTTCCACACGCACGCGTGGTGAGGTGCGGACCGCCGGCGTTTCCGGGCCGGCGCTCGAACTCGTGCTGCTCGGCGTTCCCTCCGGGGTCTCCCAGGTCGAGATCGAGGGCTGGATGCGGGACCTCGTCGGCGTCGCCATCGAGACCTCGCGCGAGGACTCGGGCGTGCGTGCGATTCCGCCACTCCTGCATCACGCGCTCACGGGCCTGCTGTTCTCGCACGCGGAGCTGTGGTCGCAGCCCGGTGGACGAGGGCCGTGTTCGGTGGCGTTCGTGGACTCCGCCCAGGGCGCCGCGTTCGGCTGGGTGGGCGATGCCCGCGTGCAGGTGATCGTGGACGGCGGCGCCTTTGAGCCGCAGTGGGTGATCGTTCGTGACCCGGACGGTCGCTCGGCGCGCGCGGCGCTGCTTCCCGGCGATCGCGCGGCGTTGCTCGGGATCGAGTTCTGGCCGGACGGCGAGGACGGCTCCGAGGCGCCCGTGGCGATCGAGGCCGAGTGGCTCGCGGGGGACGTGGAACGCCTGAGCGCGAGCCGCGCGATGGCGGAGACGCCAGCGCCGGTTGCGCACGCCGAGCCGCCCGCCGAGGTCGCGGCCGCCGTGTTCGTAGCGCCCGTGCCCGCGGCCGCGGCCGCCGGGAACGCTTCGCTGCCCCTGCAGCAGCCCGGCCTGGCGGCGGCGCCGCACGAGCGGGAGGCGCGCGAGGATGCGAGCATGGCGGGCGCGCAGGCGCACGCGAAGCGGACGGCGGAGGGGACTGCGGCCGCCGCCGCCGCCGCGACGAGCGAGAGCGGCACGATGCTCGTGGACGACGTCCCGGACGGGCCGGCGCTCGCCAGCGAGATCGCCGAGGCCGCCGAGGCTCTGTCGCCGCCGCGCGCACCGCATCCGGTGGAGCGCTGGCTGGGAAGGCTGCTTGGATTCGTGGGCCGAACGCAGCGCCGCACCGGGGCGGAGCCGGCCGCCGAGGATGCGCCGGTGTCCGCCTACGATGCGTTGCTGTCGGAGAGCGTGCCGCCCACGGTGCTCGAGGGCGCCGAACAGACGACGCTTGAACTTCCGCTGGTGCCGCTCCTAATGCTGGTCGAGCCCGACGCTCCCGATTTCGAGTTCCGCGGGGAAGAGACCGAACTCGCCGCGGGTGACGAGCCGACTCCCGCTCCCGAGCCGCTCGCCTCCGAGCCGCGGCCCATCGTGGCGGCGGGCCCGGTCGTGGCGCAGGCTCCGGCCGCGCACGATCCGGCGCCGCCACTGACGCTCGCGTCGGACGTCGCGACCCAGCCGCGGGCCGACGAAATCGCCGTGCTGCCGCCACCCGCGACTGCGCCCGCGGTTTTGCCCGCGCCTACCGAGGCGGTGGGAACGCGCGGGGACGTCGTGCGCGCCATGCGCGACGTGGACGTCTCCACGCTGCCCGTGCTGTCGGCGCCGTCGGTCCCGGAAGCGACAGCGAACGAGACGCCATTGCGGATCGATCGCGAACCCATCGGCGCGGATGCCGCGTTCGCGATTCCGCGACTGCCGGCGCGCCCCGCGGCGCCCACGGGCCCGCCCATGCTGCGCCTGTCCGTTCCGCCACGCGCGCCGGAGCCGGCTGCCGCGGGTGGGTCTCCCGGCCCGCTCCAGCTCGAGTCCTCGGCTCCGCGGTTCGAGCCCGCCGCGCCGCCCGTGCTGCGCGTGC
>CAIXRL010000744.1 GCA_903921835.1 Candidatus Eiseniibacteriota bacterium
CTCGCCGCCGGACGCCTGAGGGGGTCACGCTCCGCCCAGGAGCCCGGCGCGTGCGCTCTGCTGCCGAGCCGGGGAGCTGCGATGTCTGAACAGGAACACTGGGAAGCCGTCTACGGCCAGAGGCAGCCCGATCGGGTGAGCTGGTACCGGCCCCACCTCGAGCGTCCGCTCGCGTTCATCGAGGGCGCCGGGCTTCGAAGACGGCCGTCATCATCGTCGTGGGTGGCGGTAACTCGACGCTCGTCGACGATCTGCTCGATCGTGGCTTCACCGATCTCACGGTGCTCGACATTTCGCCGACCGCCATCGCCGCCGCTACGTCGCGGCCGTGCGGCGGGCCCTGAAGCCCGGCGGGCACATCGTGGTCGCCACATTCGGGCCCATGGGGCCGGAGCGATGCAGCGGCCTCGAGGTCATGCGCTACAGCGCGGACGGTCTTCACGGGGAGTTCGGCTCGCCGTTCGAGAAGGTGGCGGGCGCCGGGGAACACCACCGCACGCCGTGGGGCAGCAAGCAGGAGTTCGTTTACTGTTACTGCCGGATCACGACGTAGCTGCCAGGGAAGGGTCCCGGGTCGACCGGACGGACGACGCCGCGGCCGAGCGGGACCGTCGCGGGGTGGGTGACGGGGCGAAGCGAGTGGGTCAGAACACGCACTCTCGCGTGCGCCTGGGCGTCCGGGTTCCCCAAAGCGCGCGCGAACTTCCCCGCGGACTCACTCGCACGGCGCACGCGGACTCTCTGCACGCGAACTCTCTTTGCGAGCGCTCCCGGCCGGGGTACGCTCATGGGGTTCCAGCAGACCATTCGGCCGCGCTCTTCACCCGTTGGTGGGCCTCCCTCCGAGGCGTCCATCCGGCAAACCCCATGGTCCCGGCGCGGAGCCCGGGCCTGAAAGGCCCCCCATCCTTGCGTAACCCACCTCTGGGATTCCTCGCCCCGCTGCTGGTGCTCGCGTCGTTCTTCGGCCCGGCTGTTTCGACCGGATCCGCGGCCGTTCCGTTCCCGATGGCCGGCGGCAACTACTCCGAGAACTTCGGCGACATCGCGAACTGGAGTGCCAACTTCGCCTCCGGCATCGGCGCCCAGTACTGGTCGTCCGTCGGCATCAACGCCACCGGAACGGTCCCCGACGGCGTCAAGACCACGGTGAGCACGGCGGCGTTCACCACGAGCACCTCCGGTGGCGTCCAGAAGGGCACGGGCAACATCCAGCTGCTCTCCACGAACGGCACCGACAATATCAACGCGGACGCCATCGACCTGTTGCTCGATTTCACCGGCATGACCGCGGGCACGTTCAGCTACGACTTCGCGACCGTCTTCAACTCCACCGGTAATCGCAACGGCTCGCTGCGCGTCTACACCAGCACCGACGGCACGACGTTCACCGAACTGACCGGCGCCGCGGTGCTCAACTTCACGAACAACGTCACGTTCTCGCAGCAGTTGTCGCTCGTTCAGCTGCCGGCGGCGTTCACCAACTGCGCGACGGCACGCATTCGCTTCTACGAGTACAACGGCACCGGTCCAACCGGCTCCTCGGGCGCACGCCCCAAGGCCTCGATCGACAACGTCGCGGTGACCGGCACCCTGATCGGTGCGGGGGGTCCCGCCGGGCCGGTGCTGTCGGGCTTCTCGACGATCCCGGCGACGCCGCTCGACACGCTGGGCGTTACCGTGCAGGTCAGTGTGGTCGACACGGCGCGCGCGCCCAACGGCGTCGCGCTCGCGTGGGGCACGACCAGTTCGTCGCTCCCGAACGTCATCAGCATGGCGCCGGCAACCGGTAACTTCTGGCAGACCGTGTTCCCCATCCCGGCGCAAACGGGGGGCACGGTTGTCTACTACCAGGTCACCGCGGCCGACGATTCCGTGACCGTCCAGTCGCCCGTCCTCAGCTTCACCGTCACCGGTACGGGTGGTGGTGGCGGCACCGGTACGCCGGTCATCACGTCGGTCTACGAGGCCAGCGACTCGACGCTGCAGGTGTTCTTCAGCGTCCAGGTGGATTCGGCGACCGCGTCGACGCCGGGCAGCTACAGCGTCAACGGCATCACGGCCGTGAACGCGGCTCGCGATGCCGCCAATCCGTCGCAGGCGTGGATCACCGTGCGCTCGATTCCCGCCGGCGACCGCACGCTGACCGTGAACGGGGTGGGCGACCTCGCCGCCACGCACTTCACGAACAACGCGACGTTCGGCTTCCACTTCGTCGACGTGTCGATTCCCGCGGGTTACTACAATCCCGCGATCGGCCTGAAGGGCTCGGCGCTGCTCATCGCCCTGCACAACATCATCAAGGGGCACACCGTCGTCGGCTACAGCGCGACGTCGACGTCCTTCCACAATACGGACAAGCGTCCGGACGGCAACGTGTGGGACGTGTATTCCGACGTCCCTGGCGGCACCCCGCCGTACGAGTTCGCGTTCGGACCGCTGGGTTCGGGCAGCAGCGAGGGTATCGCCTACAACCGCGAGCACGCGTTCCCGCAGTCGTGGTTCGGCGGCAGCGTGAGCCCGATGTACTCGGACCTGTGGATCCTCTACCCCACGGATTCCAAGGTGAACGGCATGCGCGGCAACTATCCCTATGGCAAGGTCGGCACCGCCAGTTGGACCTCGCTGAACGGCACCAAGCTGGGTAGCTCCGTCTCGCCGGGGTACAGCGGCACCTGCTTCGAGCCCATCGACGGCTACAAGGGCGATCTCTCTCGCAGCCAGTTCTACGTCGCGACGCGCTATTTCAACGAGGACGCCTCGTGGCCGGGTGGTGGTTCGACAGCCAGGTCGCAGCTGCTTCCCTGGGCGGCCGACCAGTACCTGCAGTGGAGCCTCGGCGACCCCGTGAGCTGGAAGGAACGCGTGCGCAACGCGGCCATCTACGAATACCAGCACAACCGCAATCCGTTCGTGGATCACCCCGAGTTCGCGATCGGGATCTACGATTCGACGAGCGTCACCGCAGTCCGCCCTGCGGCCGCGCCCCAGCACGCGATGCTGCAGGCGGCGATGCCGAATCCGTTCCAGGCGCGCACCGTGCTCGCGTACGACCTGGCGCGGCAGGGCCGCGTCGAACTGCGCATCTACGACGTCAGCGGACGTCTCGTGCGCTCGCTGGTTCCGGGCGCGGTGCAGGCGGCCGGTCACCACTCGGTCGAGTGGGACGGCCGCGATCTCGCGGGAGGCGCGACCGTTGCCGGTCTCTATTTTGGCCGGCTCGAGGCGGGCGGGGAGAGCAATGTGCGGCGCTTGGTGCGCATTCGCTGAACCGGATTTCGGGCGTCGGTCCTGCCTTGCGGCCACCTCTTCGGGTGGCCGCAGGGCTTTGATCTGCCTGGCCCTCCGAGCACGGCGTGGCTGGAATCATGAGCCCGCGCCTGCGCACGATCGCCGCATGGGGACCCCGGACCCGGGGCGGGGGCATCCGCGACCCCGGTCAGCCTGCCACGCAACCGCGCGCCGCGCGGCGCAGTCGATCAGGCCGCTGAAGCTGAACCCGTGGATCGGGCACAGCGCGTACCCGTAGAGCAGCCCGAGCAGGCCCCCGGGCGCGAACACGGCGACCTGCGAGAACTGCGCCCGGCCCTCTTCGCGTGTCACCACCCGGAACTGCGGCCAGGGTCTTCCGGGCACCTTCATCCCGGCTCGCGGTCTCGGCAACCGCCCGGTCTCCACGCGGCACAGTGTCACCGGGCAGCGCGCGCCCGACGGCGTCGGGGCACCGGCCCGCGGCTACCTGCCCGCCGCCGGTGCGTCCGTGCGGAACGACGACGCCGGCAACCCGGCCGAGTTGAAGAGCGTCGCCGCGGGCGTGTTGGTGAACGCGTACCGGGCCGCGACGGGGTCGGGCACCCGCGCGCTCGAGACGACGAGCGCGCGACCCCGCACCTGCGCATCGGCCGCCACGAACCTGCCGTCGCTGCCCGCCACCTCGAAGCCGCTGCCGTCCGGGCCGGGCCTGAGGACGAGGCCGCCCTCGACCGCGTCGAAGCGCAGCGCGATGCCGCCGGCCTCGCGCTGCATCGAGCGATACAGCGGGCCCGAGCACGGCACGCGCCTGCCGTAGCTCCCGGCCAGCGCCAGCGCCGCAAGCCGCTCGCCGACCCCGCGCTTGCGGGCAGGGTGGATGTTGTGCGCGTCGCCGATGTCGAGCGTTATCGCCATGCCCGTATTGCGCACGCTCGTGGCCTGCAGCTGGGCTTCGCGAAGCAGCTCCGAGTGCGAGCTCGCGCCGTAGTCGTATGGAGCGATCTGGACGAAGTAGAACGGCAGGTCGTCAACGCCGAAGGCGCGCCGCCAGTCCGCGATCATGGCGGGGAAGAGCCGCCGGTACATCGCCGCGTCCCCCACGTTCGCCTCGCCCTGGTACCAGATCGCACCGCGGATCGGGAAC
The DNA here is from genome assembly GCA_903921835.1 of Candidatus Eiseniibacteriota bacterium. Taxonomy (GTDB): domain Bacteria; phylum Eisenbacteria; class RBG-16-71-46; order RBG-16-71-46; family RBG-16-71-46; genus CAIXRL01. The sequence continues at coordinate 4,397 of CAIXRL010000744.1, forward strand.
GGCGCCAGTGGAGCGATCATGCCGTTGTAGAGCACCGTAGGCGTGCCGGGGTTCAGGTTGATCGGAAGGCGCGGGCGGGAGGAGAAGTCGTTGGCGGTAGTGCCGTAGGTGTAGAGCGTGGGGGCGAAGAACTCGGCGACCGGCAGCAGCCGCCACTCACCCGAGAGCGGGATCGCAGCCGTCGAGTCCGCGGCGAAGAGGTCGATCGGCTGGCCATTGCCCCACAGCCCGCCGCCGCCGGTGAAGTCCGCCACGCGCACCGCGATCTGCACCACCGTGTCGCGCACGAGCGCGCCGGGCACGGTGTACACGCGCGGCGTGCGCCAGTGGTCCAGCCCCATCATGCCGCCCACCCGCGTGCCGTTGACGTACGTCCGGTCCATGTCGTCGACGGGACCGAGCCGCAGCGTGAGCGCGTGCCCGATCCACGATCGCGGGATCGTGACCTGCCGCCGGTACCACGCGATGCCGTCGAACGCGCCGAGTCCGCGGTCCTCCCAGTCGCCGGGCACGGAGATCGCGCGCCACGCCCGGTCGTCCAGGCCGGGTCGGGCGCACGCCTCGTCGTGCAGCTCCACGTCCTCCCAGCGGCGACCGGGAGTTCCCTCGTCGATCGCGATCGACGGGTGCGTGTGCAGCCAGCGGTCCAGTACGGCCATCGAGTCCCCGGCCTCGTCCACCGCGCGCAGCGGGGCGTGGAACTCCTCGAACGCCGAGAGCGCGCCGCGGCTCATCCACGCCTCCACGGGCGTGCCGCCCCAGGCGGACTGGATCAGTCCCACGGGCGCGTCCAGCGCGTCGTGCAGTGCGCGGCCGAAGAAGAATCCCGTTGCGCTGAACGTGCGCGCGGTCGCGGGCGAGCACGCGACCCACGCCCCTGAGAACGCGGACTCGGGGGTCGTGGAGAAGTTCCGCGTCACCGTGAACAGTCGGATCGCCGGCAGGTTCGCCGCGGCCGCCGCCGAGTCCGAGCCTTCGACGGGGGCGCCGGGGAGCCACCCTTCGAGCGGCATCTCCATGTTGGACTGCCCGGAGCACAGCCACACCTCGCCGACCAGCACGTTGGAGAGATGCACCGTCGTGTCGGCGGCCGCCACGGTGATGGCGTAGGGCCCGGGGCCGGAGGGAGGCTCGAACTCGATCCGCCACGAGCCATCCGGCCGGACGATGGTGGCGATGGGCCGGCGGCTCCAGCCGGGTTCGAGCCGCACACGCGTGCCCGGCGCAGCGACGCCCCAGAACGCGGCCGCGCGGCCGCGCTGAAGCACCATGTTGTTCGAGATGAGCGCCGGCATCCGGAACGCGGAGGCGCGCGCCGCGCGCACGAGCGGTGGACAGCTGAGCAGCGCCAGCGCGGCGAGCGCCGCGCAAGCCAGCGGCGCGGCAGAGCGGATCGTCCATCGCGACCGATGCGCGCGGGGCCCGTTCACGGGGTGAGCCCGTGCCGGCCGTAGCCGTTGTGGTGCGCGAAGTCCTGCAGGTCGCGCCGCACGCGCGGGTACGCTCCCGGCGATGCCGGCGGATAGCCCAGGCGGATGGCGTACACGATCCTCAGCGGCTCGGGTATCCCGAGCAGCCGCCTGACCCCCTCCTGCACCGCATCGCCCGCGTACGAGCTGACCACGTGGAAGCCGATTCCCAGCGTCTCCGCCATCAGCCACATGTTCTCCGTGGCGCAGCCCAGGCTGATGGCGCCCAGGAAATCGCCCTCCGATGCGGGCGCCCGCCGGGTCGGGTCGTGGACCACGAACAGCATGGTCGGCGCGGTCGGCAGCGCTCGCTCGGTGGCCGCCAGCTCCTCGGTGGTCGCCTGCGGGTTGGTCCACGCCGCGGGAAAACGGCCCGCCAGCAGCCCGACCTTGCGCTTCTCCAGCTCGGCCTCGGAGAACGAGAGTTGCGCGTAGTTCTCCCGGATGAACTCCATGGACAGCGGGTTCTTCAGCCGCGTCATGGACTCGAGCAACGCCGGATCGTCGACCACGACGAGCTCGAAGTTCTGCATGTTGTGCGCCGTGGGTGCCCAGCGCGCGGCCTCGAGGATCTGCTCGAGGTCGCGCCTGGCCACCGGCCGCCGGGGGTCGAATGGCCCTCGCGACGACCTGCGCTCCTGGATGACGTTCAGGATCCCCCGCATGAAACCCCCCCGCCCCGGGTTGGAGTCGAACCTCAATCCACCATCTTCAACACGGCCCGGAAACGCACCTTCGCCGCCATCATGCTGTCGTAGGCCTCCGCCGCGCGCTCGAGCGGGAAGGTCTCGACCATCGGGAAGACGCCCGCGAGCATGCTGAACCCGACCGCATCCTCGACGTTCCCGCCGACCGAGCCCGTGATCGAGCGCTCGCCGCCCAGCAGCAGCATGGGCGGCACCTGCAGCATCTCGCCCGGGGCCGCGACCAGGATCGCCTGCCCGCCGCGCGCGAGCCCGCCGACGATGCCCGAGATGGACTTCGCGTCGGGAGCCGTGCACAGCACCAGCTTCGCGCCGCCGAGCTGCTTGAGCGCCTCGGCGGCTTCGACCGCGCTTGCGTCCACGTATTCGTGCGCTCCCAGCTGGCGCGCGAGCGCCTCCTTCGCGCGGCCGCGCGACAGCACGACCGTGCGAAAGCCCATTTTGACCGCGTACTGCACCGCCAGGTGGCCGAGCCCGCCGAGGCCCTGCACCGCGACCAGGTCGCCTGCGCTTGCGTGGCTGCGCTTGAGGGCACCGAACGTCGTGCGACCGGCGCACATCAGCGGGGCCGCCCTGACCATCTCGAGTTCGTCGGGAATGCGGACCACCACGTCGGCGCGCGCGGTCATGTACTCGGCGTAGCCGCCGTCCACCGAGAGGCCGGTGACCGTGGAGAGCTCGCAGCCCCAGAAGTCGCCCCGCCGGCACGAACGGCACCTGCCGCAGTGTCCACCGTGCCAGCCCACGCCGACGCGCTCGCCGGCGCGGAAATCGTCCACTCCCGGGCCCGGCGTGTCGATGGTCCCGACGACCTCGTGCCCCGGCACGCGCGGGTAGCGGATTCCCGGGAAGTGGCCCTCCTTGAGGACGGCTTCCCCATGGCACACGCCGCAGGCGTGCACCTTGATCAGCACCTCGCCCGCACCGGCGACGGGGACTTCCCGGGTCACGAGCTCGAAGTCGCCGCCCGCCCGGCTCACCTGCACTGCTCGCATCGAAGGCATCGGTCTCGCTTCCCGTGGTTGTGGTTGGGGTCGTGCGGCCCGTGATCGGTATCGAACGCCCGCGATCTTGGTCCCGCGCCGCCCGCCGGGCAAATCCGCGCGCATGTGGCGCGCGGCGGAGCGGGCCGGCACTTTCCACTCGAGCGACCGGATGATCAGACGAACACGAGCGCGGTAATCGCAGCGACCGCGGCCGCGATCGCCGCCGCCGCGAGTCCCAGCGCGGGGATCACGCACAGCCCGGCGCCGAGCAGCCCCACGCAGCCGCCCAGCAGGTCGGCCGCGTAGAGCGAGCCGGCGCGGGAGCGCTGCTCGGCGGGCGCCCCGTGCGCCGCGACCGCGAACACGCCGGCGACCAGCGCGCCGGACGCGAACAGCATCGCCGCTGCCCCCGCGAGGCCGCAGGGCAGGCCGGCCGGCAGCGCCCACGCGCAGGCCACGGCCAGCGC
>CAIXRL010000745.1 GCA_903921835.1 Candidatus Eiseniibacteriota bacterium
ACGGCGATCCTCGCTCCCGACCGGAACATCTACCTCACGAAGGACATGCCCTCGGCCACGACGGGCAGCGCGACCGACGTCCTGCGCGGCGTCCCCGAACTGGACGTGGACATCGACGGGCACGTCAGCCTGCGCGGCAACGGCAGCGTCAATCTCCAGTTCAACGGCCGCACCGCGCCGCTCAAGGATGACGCGCTCACCACGTACCTGCGCCAGATGCCCGCGAGCCGCATCGAACGCGTCGAGGTGATCGCCAACCCCTCCGCGAAGTTCGACCCCGAGGGCGCGGCGGGCATCGTGAACCTCGTGCTCGAGGACAACCTGGGACTGGGATTGAGCGGCAGCGTCGGCGTGTCGGTCGGCCAGCGCCTCAGCAGCCCGATCGCGCGCGTGGCGTGGCAGAAGGGACCGGTCACGCTGTTCGGCGGCGTGTACGGTTCGTACTATCGCTCCCTGTACCAGTCCAGGACCGATCGCCGGAACCTGCTCACGAACCCCCCGAGTGCTTTCTCCTGGGACACGGACGGCAGGAGCGAGGGGCGCTCCGGCACTGTGGACGTTTCGGTCGACTACGCGGTCGACAAGCGCTCCACGCTCTACGGCACGTTCAGCGGCGGCCCGGGCACGAACACGTTCCACTCCGCCACGCGCTCCATCCAGTCCGATTCCACACAGGTCGTGACCAGCCGCTCCGACTGGAGCAGCGCTGGCCGCTTCGCCTCCACCTCAACCTACCTCACGCTCGGATTCCAGAACGTTGTGAAGCAGGGCAGGGACGAGCGCCTGGTCGAGTTCATGCAGAGCCTGTCCGATGGCGGCAGGCACAGCGACGGACTCCAGCAGACGCTCGTACCCGCCGGCGTGGGCGACCAGGTGACGCGGCGGACGGGCTCCTCGGGCTACCCCGTGCGTTCGCTGCAGATGGACGACACCCGCCCGCTGGGGGCCCGCGCCACGCTCGAGCTGGGCTACCGCGGCGTCGATCGCCGCACGACCAGCGGAAGCGACCTGCGCTACTACGCGGGCGGACTGCCCGTGGTGACGCCGCTGAGCGCCGCCAGCGACTTCGCGCACCACGAGGTATTCCATTCGGGCTACGTCACGCTGGGGTCCACGTTCGGCCGGCTGCGGGTGCAGGCCGGTGCCCGCGGGGAGCTGGCCCGCACGACGTTCGACGTGCGCCCGTCCGGACACAGCTACGGCCACGACTACCGGAGCCTCTTCCCCAGCACGAACGTGTCCTGGGACTTCGGCAGGGGGCGCACGGTGCGACTGACCTACTCCAAGCGGATCGAGCGGCCGTCGGCCTACTTCCTCAACCCGGACGTCCCGACGCCGGATTCGCTCAACCGCACCGTCGGCAACCCCTACCTGGGCCCGCGGTACACGCACTCGTACAGCTTCGACGCGAGCTGGAGCGGTTCGCGCGGCACGCTGCGGCTGTCGCCCTTCCTGAGCGAGACGATCGACAACTGGGACCCGGTGACGCACGTCAACGTCAGTGGGGCGGCGACGACGACCTGCATGAATGCCTCGTCGAGCCGCCTGATGGGCATCAGCCTCACGGGGTCGCTGCGCCAGCAGAACCGACTCGGCGGCTGGCTGAACCTCGGTGCATCGCGACAGCATTACGACGCGAGCAACATCGGCACGCAGCTCCGTCGCGACGTGACGGGCTGGTCGGCCAACGGCAACATCTCGCTCAAGGCGAGCCGGCGGCTCGACCTGCAGAGCTACCTGGGTTACTCCCCCGCCAGCGCGCTGCCGCAGGGAAGGCGCTCGGCCTCGTTCCTCTCGAACCTCGGCCTGCGGCTGAAGTTCGGCGAGAGAACCTGGGCCAACCTCACGCTCAACGACCCGTTCACCCTGTCCCACTCGTCGAGCACGACGGGCGACGCGACGTACCAGCAGGAGGTCAGGAGCGACAACCGCATGCGCAGCGTCGCGGGTTCGTTCACGTGGACCTGGGGCAAACCGCCTGAGCAGAAGCAACGGCGCCAGAGCGCCGAGCAACCGCAGACGGACGTGTCCGCGCCGACTCGCTGAGAAGCCGGCGAACCCGCGGGCGCCGCACCGCTCGTGGTGACCAGCCGATTGCCCCCCCGCACGCACGCTGGCGAACGTGCCCCCGCACCGTGCGTTCTTCCGGGACACGGGCGGCGAGTGCGATGGCGGCGAGACGGCGGGAACGAGCGGACGGACGACGCGCGGTGCGCCCGGACCGGCCGGGGGCGACCCCCGGCCGCGGGATCAGGACGCCACGCGGATGACGGAGCGGTCGACAGCGGGCGGAGCGTCCGGGAAGAGCCCGGCCGCACGCGGCTCCACCGCCTCACCCGAGTTGCGGCGCTTCTGCTCGTACATGCGTTCGTCCACGCGCTCGAGCAGTTCGGCCAGGTCGTCGGGATCGTCGGGTTGCGCGCGCACCCAGCCCACGGACGCGCCCAGCCGCCAGGGCAGGTCGTCCTCGCCATTGCGTCCGGCGATGCGCATCGCGAACCGCTCGAGTGCGTGCTCGGCGCCCTCGCCCTGGGATTCGATCGCCAGCACGACGAACTCGTCGCCGCCAATGCGGCCGATGATGTCCGAGTCGCGGAAGCTGCCGTGCAGTGCCTGCGCCACCTCGATCAGCGCGCGATCGCCGTTGGCGTGGCCGAACGCGTCGTTGATGGCCTTGAGCCCGTCGACGTCCACGGACACCAGCACCACCGGGAGGTCGTTGCGCGCGGCCAGCCTGAGCTGGTGCGCGGCGAACATGAGGAAGCCACGGCGATTGTAGAGACCGGTCAGGTCGTCCATGAACGACAGCTTCTCGAGCGCGTTCTGCATGCGCTGCCGCTCGCTGATGTCGCGCACCGTGGCGGCGAACAGGCCGACCACGGCGGCGTCCCGGACAGGCGCGATCGAGATCTCGACCGGAAGGACGGAGTGGTCGAGCCGCCGGCAGGAGGTCTCGAGGACCTCGCTGGGCCGGTTGAAGCGAAGGAAATCGAACGGCAGCGACTCGGGAAACATCTCGGTGAACCCGTGATGCACGCACGCGTGACCGTTGCAACCGAACAGACGTCGCGCCGCAGCGTTGCACTCCATCATCCTGCCGCCCTCGTCGAGCAGCACGATGCCGTCGAGCGAGGCCTCGAGCACCGCCGACTTGCGCGCCTCGCTCAACCGCAGCTCCTCCCTGGCGCGTGCGCGCCCGGCTTCCCGGCGCTCGAGTTCCTCGGCCATCGAGTCGAACTGCCTCGCGAGGGCGCCCAGTTCGCCCGGACCGCCCGCAAGACCGGTGCGTGCCGCAAGGTCGCCGCTGCCCAGGCGCCGCGTCGCCTCGAGCAGCGCGTTCACGCGCCGCAGCACACCGACACCCACGACCCACCAGACAATGAACGACATCACCAGGCCGAGCAGGACCACCCCCGCGAGGCTACGCCACATGCCCCGCGTCAGGTCGGCGAGCAGCGCGTCCATGTCCACGCACGCTCCCAGCCATAGCGACGCATCGTTGACGTGGGTCAGCGGGCTGAACGCAACGAGGTGCCGACGGCCATCCGCGCCACGGACGTCCTGCTCCCAGCCGACGCCGGCGCGGGCAGGGAACGAAGTGATGAGCAAATCCCCGCGTGGCCCCGCGGCGCCCGGCTCCGCGAGCACGCGTCCGCGCCGGTCCACGACCACGAAGCTCACGGCCTCGGGCAGCGCGGCGCCGTGATCGGCACGCACGACCGCTCCTGCGTTGCGCGCCGCCGAGGCGATCAATGGCAGCGCGTCGCGCATGCCCAGGGGCGCGAGGGGCGCATCGCGCAGCAACTGCTCGGCTCGCCCGGCGGCGAGCCTGCTGAGCAGCCCGGCCTCGGCGCTGGCGCGCTGGACCGCTTCGGCCCGCAGGTCTCGCTCGCGCGCGAACATGATCAGCGTCGAGAACGCGACGCCCACGACCACCACCACCAGCAGCCTGGTACGTAGTCCGTCCGGCACCCATCGGTACGACATGTGCGGCTCCCTGCACCCACGGCCGCGGCGCTCATCCAGCGCCGCTCCGGTCCCCGCTACTGTCTACTGTCTACTGCAGGGAACCGGTGAAACGATTGGGCCTTTTCGCTCCACTGCCTACCTTCGGCCGCAAATGACGGCGCCTTTAGGACAAACGCCGCGGCGGCCGGCACGCGAGGGGGCTGGGCGGGCGACCCGCGAGCACGATCTGGCCGGTCCGGACGATTCGCGGACCGCCGCCCGCGAGCGCGATCGGGTGCGCGGGCAGTGGGTTGCGCGGCAGGGGTGCCCGCCCGCGTGTCCGCCGGCACGCCGGCGGCAGGGCGCGCTCGTGTGCCTCGCGGCCGCGCGCCACCCTGCACTCCCTGCACTCCCGGCTGGCGTTTCCTGAATCGTCCGGGCTAACGTCGCCGCGAATCGTGCGCATCCGTCGTCCTCTTCCCTCGCGTGGAGATTGCATGCCCGAGACGATCCGCATCGCCAACGCCGGCGGCTACTGGGGCGACGACCTGGCGCAGTTCCGCCGGCAGGTCGAGCTCGGGCCCACCGACTTCGTGACGCTCGACTTCCTCGCCGAGGTCACGATGTCCATCATGCAGAAGCAGCGCGCGCGCGATCCGCGCGCCGGGTACGCCCGCGACTTCATCGCACAGGTCGAGGAGACGCTCGAGCTGCTCGTCACGCGCAACGTGCGCGCGATCACCAACGCCGGCGGCGTGAACCCGATCGGCTGCCGCGACGCCCTGCTCGACATGGCGGCGCGGCGCGGGGTCGCGCTGGAAGTGGCGGCCGTCGTGGGCGACGACCTCATGGACCGCATCGGCGAGCTGAACGCCGCGGGCTCGACGCTCGACCACATGGACGACGGCACGCGCTTCGCCGGCGTGCGCGAGCGCGTGAGCAGCGCCAACGCCTACTACGGCGCGTGGCCGGTGGTGGAGGCGCTCGCCTCCGGCGCGCGCATCGTGGTGACGGGCCGCTGCACGGACACGGGCATCACGCTGGCGCCGATGATCCACGCGTTCGGCTGGGCCGCGGACGACTGGGACCGGCTCGCGAGCGGCATCGTGGCGGGGCACATCGTGGAGTGCGGCGCGCAGTCCACCGGCGGCAACTTCACGGACTGGCGGCGCGTGAGGCGCTTCGAGACGATCGGCTATCCGGTGATCGAGGTCTCGCCCGACGGATCGTTCGTGGTGACCAAGCACGGCGGCACGGGCGGCGCCGTGAGCGTGCGCACGGTGAAGGAGCAGCTCGTGTACGAGATGGGCGATCCGCGCGGGTACATCACGCCCGACGTGATCGCCGACTTCGGCACCATCCGCCTCGAGCAGGCGGGCCGGGACCGAGTGCGCGTGTGGGGCGTGAAGGGCCGCCCCGCTCCGGGCTCGCTCAAGGTGAGCGCCGCGTACGCCGACGGCTGGAAGGCCACCGGGACGCTGATCATCTCGGCGCCCGATGCGGCGGAGAAGGCGCGCGAGTTCGCGCGGCTTTTCTGGAAGCGGCTCGGCCTGGAGTTCGCGGCCACGCACACCGAACTCGTGGGCCACTCGGCATGCTGGGGACCGCTCGCCCCTCCCGTCGATCCGCCCGAGGTGCTGCTGCGGCTGTCGGTGCGCGACCACGACCGCGCGAAGATCGAGGCGTTCGGCAAGCTGGTCCCCGCAGTGATCCTGTCGGGCCCTCCCGGCGTCGCCGTGACCGGCGGCAGGCCGCAGCCGCAGGAGGTGGTCGCCTACTGGCCGGCGCTGGTGCCGCGTGACCTGGTGAAGCCGCGAGTGGTGACCGCCGAGGGCGAGCAGCCGCTCGAGTGGCCGACGCCGCTGCTCCCGCTGCCGAAGCCGGCGGCGCTGCCGCGCCACGAGTTCCCGAAGGCGAAGGGCGCCGCGGGCGCGGTGCGCGTGCCGCTCTCGCGCCTCGCGCACGCGCGCAGCGGCGACAAGGGCGACACGGCCAACATCGGCGTCATCGCGCGCTCGCCCGAGATCTACCCGTGGCTCGCCCGCACGCTCACGGCCGCGGTGGTGAAGAAGCGCTTCAAGGGCATCTGCCTGGGCAAGGTCGAGCGGCACGAGGTCCCGAACCTGGGCGCGCTCAACTTCCTGCTCCACGAATCGCTCGGCGGCGGCGGCACCGTGAGCCTGCGGCTCGACGCGCAGGGCAAGACGCTCTCGCACGCGCTGCTCGCCATGGAGGTGCGCGCGCCACGCGCGCTCCTGGCGGCGGCGAAGCGCGGCGACGCCGGCGACGGCGTGCCGGTGAAGCGCGCGAAGCCCGCACCGGGGGCGAAGCGGCGGCCCGCGAAGCGCCGCTGAGCCCGGGCGCGCGCCACGAGACATCGCACGAAGCCTCACAGGAGGACACCATGGACGACAAGTTCGGAAGCATCGTCAACGCCGCGAAGAACCTCGGCGAGCAGGCGCAGAACATCGCGGAGAAGGCGGGCAACCTCGCGCAGGTGGGCGCCGACGCGCTGCGGTCGCTGACCGACGAGATCAACGAGCTGCTGCCGGCGATCCGCAGCGCCGGCTACGCGGTGCAGGGCGTGGACCTGGACGTGGCGCTGCCGCCCAAGGTCTCGGTGCACTGCAGGCTGCTGAAGGAGCTCTCCGAGGACGAGCGCGCCGCGTTGCTCGCGTCGCTCGAAGGCCGCAAGCTGGTCTCGACCGCGGTGTCGTCGCTGTTCCAGGTGGCGGAGGCCCAGCGGCGTCTGAGCCTGGGAACGTTGCGGCCCTCGGACGTCATCCTCGAGGTCGGCGTGAGCCCTGCGGTGCGCGTGCGCTACCGGGAACCCGAGGCGCCGGCAGCGTCCTGAGGCCCCGCGCCGCTACGGCGTGTCCTTCGGCGGTTCGATGAGCCCTTCGCGGATGGCGAACTGCGTGAGCAGCGCCACCGATCGCAGGTCGAGCTTGCGCATGAGGTTCGCGCGGTGCGTCTCGACCGTGCGGCCGCTGGTGTGCTGTTGCGCGGCGATCTCCTTGGTGGTGTGCCCGCGCGCGACGCCGATCAGCACTTCGCGCTCGCGTCCCGTGAGCCGCGCGAGCGGGGTCTCGTCCGGGTCGCCGGCGCGCAGGCCGTTCGCCAGGGCGCGCTGGGCGCGCTCGCTGAAGAACGAGCCGCCGGTCATCACGGACTCGATCGCGGCGAGCAGGTCCTGCACCGCGAGATCCTTGAGCAGGTAGCCGTTCGCGCCCTCGCGCACCGCGCGGGTGACGTACTCGGCCTGCGTATGCATGGTGAGCACGATGATGTGCGTGTCCGGCGCCACCGCCCGCGCCTCGCGCAGCACCGAGAAGCCGTCGCCGTCGGGCATGTTCAGGTCGAGCAGGAGCACGTCCGGCTGCGTGTCGGCCAGGACCTTCAGCGTCTCGGCGCCGCTGCCCGCCTCGCCCACCAGCTCGATTGTCGGCACGCCCTCGAGCACGCGCCTGACCCCGGCGCGCACCAGCGAATGATCGTCGGCGAGCACGACGCGCGTGCGCGCGGCGCCTCCGCCCTCACCCCCCCGCAGCGACCCCGTCATGCGCCTCCCCCGAGCGGCAGCACCGCCTCGACGCGCAGGCCGCCTGCCGGCGCGGAGCCGAGCTTGAGCTCACCTCCCACGAGGGTGACGCGCTCGCGCATTCCGAGCAAGCCCAGATGCGGCCGCGGGGAGTCGCCGGCGCCGTGCCCGTCGTCCTCGATCACCAGCACCGCGCGCGTGGTGTCGCGCACGATGGTCACCCGGGCGTGCCTGGCGTCGCTGTGGCGCGCCACGTTGGTGAGCGCTTCCTGCGCGACGCGGTACACGACGAGCGCCACGTCCGGCGGCCACGGATCCTCGTCGCTCGTCTCGAGCGAGACGTCGATGCGCGTGCGGCCGCCAAAGTCGGCCACCAGCGCGCGCAGCGCCGGGACCAGCCCGAGGTCGTCGAGCGCGCGGGGACGCAGCAGCTCGCTCAGGTCGCGCACCTGCTCCAGCGCGTGGCCGACCAG
>CAIXRL010000746.1 GCA_903921835.1 Candidatus Eiseniibacteriota bacterium
CCGCGGCGCTGGAGCGCGCTCGCGCTCGGGCTGCTGGCGGTCGCGGCGGCGGGCGTGCTGCCGGCGGGCGAGTGGCTCGCGTCCCGCGCGCACGTTGCGGTCGTGGCGCGCCAGGCGCCGCTGGCCGGCGCGGACGTGGATCTGGATCCCGGACAGGTCGTGCGCATCCTCGGCGTGAATGGCCCGACGGCGCGCGTGCGCGCGGCGCGCGGGCTCGTGGGCGACGTGCCCGCGAACGCCCTGCTCGATGCGGGCGAGGGCGCGCGGTGAGCGCGCGGTTCGTGCTGATCGCGGCGCTGCTCGCGTGGCCGACGCAGCCGCTGGACGAAGCCGCGCGCGCCGCCGCGCAGGCCGCGCGGCGGCCGTGGCTGGAAGCGCCCATGCACTTCGCCTCGGACGGCGCACGACCGTTGCTCGTGGCGGGCGCGGTGGTGGCGCTTGCGGCGGGAACCGTGGGCCGCGCCGTCCTGCTCGAGACGGCCGTCGCGCTCGTGCCCGTGAACATCGTGACCGAACTTCTCAAGCGCGCGACGTTTCGCGCCCGGCCGGATGGCAGCCGTCAGCGATCCAACGCGGCGTTTCCATCGAGCCACGCGGCGAATGCCTTTGCGCTCGCCCTCGTGCTCGCGCGGCGCTGGCGGAGGTTGTGGCCGGCGTTCGTCGCGCTCGCGCTCGCAGTGGCGTGGTCGCGCGTCTACCTCGACCGGCACTGGTTGAGCGACGTCGTCGCCGGGGCCGTCCTGGGCGCCGGGCTTGCCTGGCTGGCGCTGCGGGCATGGGAGGGGTGGCGCGCCCGAGGGCCCACGGGGACCGTCCCGGCCCGCTGAATTGCTGGTATTTCGGCCTGATTCTCCGCCCGGGGAAGCCGGCCGCGCGGAATCTCAACATTTGACGTGCCAGCCCCCGCGACGGTGCTACGCTGCCACAGTCGTGGAGGGATCCGAGTTATGGCGATCACCGATGTCCCTGCGGTCTCGAGTCTCCCGCTCGATCTCGTGGAGTTACGACACAAGCGGCGCGAATCGGCCCTGACGCAACTGGTCGCGGCGGCCGAGGCCGCCGGGATCGTCCGGGACGGCGACGTCCTGCTTGCGTCCCTGCTGCGCGCGCAGCGCATCGGCTCGACCGCGGTGGGCAGGGGACTCGCGGTTCCGCACGCGCGCTCGTTCGCGGTGAACCGTCCCGCCATGCTGCTCGGCCGCTCGGCGCGCGGCGTCGATTGGGGCGCCGAGGACGGCGTGCCCGTGCAGATCGTCGCGCTCGTGCTCAGTCCCGCGGCGACGCCGGTGGGCATGCACGCCGGGCGTGTCGCGGGGGCGCTGCACGAGCTCCGGCTCCAGCGCACGCGCCAGCGCCTGCTCGACGTGGACGCGGCGGGCGCGGTGGCGTTGCTGCGAGGGGGCGGGGCGTGAACTCGACGCAGGCGTTGCTCGAACTGCACGATCTCGACCAGTTGCTCGAGCTCGCGCGCGACCCGGAGTGTCGGACGCGGCTCGGCCGGCTTGGGTTCACGTTCACCGGGATTCCGGTTCTGGAGCGCGAGCGGACGAAGCTAGTGGCCGCGGTGGATCAACGCTGGGTGACCACCTACGAGCGTTCGCTCGCCCGCTATGGCCGCGGGATCAACGTGGTGCGCGAACGTGTCTGCCAGGGATGTTTCGTGACGCTCCCGACCTCGGCGAACCCGCCCGTGGGCGAGAGCGGCATCCACCTCTGCGAAAGCTGCGGGCGCCTGCTCTACTGGCGTTGATCGCGCGGGTTCCCGGTAGCCTCGGGGCCGCGCCGGTCCGTCCATCGGCGCCCGCGGTGCTTTGGTGGCGGTTCGTGCGGTATACGGTGCGGACCGCTCACGTGCATCGTGGCGGCGCTTCCTTGCGCGGTCTCGCGGAGCCTCACGAGCCGCCCGTGAATGGCTCGCGCGGGGTGCGCATTGCGGATCGTCGAGCAGGCGCACGGCGGTCGCGCTGGCGTTTGAGGAAACCAGCGCTCGTGGGGTGTTCTGCTTCCTCATGACGCCCGGGGTTGCTCTCGCTGCTGGTTGAAATCCCCTCGCACGAGCCAGTTTCCCGGCTACGGTGGCTACGGTCTCAACGTCCGCTCACGTCTGACACGACACTGTCCCTCCTGCGCCATGGACACGAAGTGCCCCACCGATTGGCATCCCGAGGGGACGCTTCGCATTGTGTTGCCGCGAGGTCCGTTGGCTGCCTGGCTCAATTCGGTGTGATTTCACGCCCGGACGTTCGAAAGCGATGCTCTCGCGCCCGGGTCCCCCCGCACCCGGTGCCAACGATCGCTGGCCAAGGCCGGCTGCACGCCCGCCGCATCACACCGGACTTCGCGGGGCGTGCGTGAGCCGGCTCATGCTGGCCCGGCCGAGGGCCTTGATCACGTGGTGCATGCGCACCTCGGTCGTCGCGCCGGGAATGGCCGCGCACAGTTTGGCGGCGCAGCGCAGGTCGTCACCGCGATAGCCGAGGATCTTGAGACCGGGGATCACGTCGCCCGGCGCGGCAAGTTCCGCGGCCGCCCGCTCGCGAGCCCTCGCCGCGACGGCTGCGGCCTTCTGCGCCCTCGCTTCGGCGGCCTGGCGCTTCGCCTCACTCCGCTTCTCGTCCATGAAGCCCTTCCCATACGCGAGTTCGGCCGCGTGCTGATTGTGCACGGAGCAGAGCAGGCGAATATTGGCTGTCGTCGCTTCGCCACCGCGCGCGACGGGCTCGACGTGGTCGAAGTCGATGTGCCTGCGGGCCTCGCAGTGGTGTCCGCTGTCGCTCACAAATGCGCACTGACCGCCGTCTCGCTCCCAGACGGCGCGCTGGACCGCGGCGGGAATGTGCCGCGAGCTGCCCGCGTGGCGCCGCGAACCCGGTCGCGGACGGTCCGTGGCCGCGAACCTCCGCTTCTCGAGTTCCCGGCGATAGCACTTCAGCGCCCGACCGATCACCTCCGCCACGTCACCTGACGGGACCGAGTGGCCGAGCAGGTCCTGCACGCAGCGCAGGTCTTCGTGCGCTTCCTGGCTGAGGGTGGTTCGCAGATCGAATCGCCCCGGCGCCAGGGGCGTGACCCTGACGCGCGCGGGTGAGGCGTCAACAGGCCCCGGGGCCTGTTGCGTACTTGTCATGCCAACAGGCCGCGCGGCCTGTTGGCATGCGCCGCTTGCATCGGCATCCACGCCCAGAAGGCCGGTGGGCGGTGCGATGGCCGCCACACGGGTTGCGACGTCCGGCCTCGGGAACCGCTCGGCCAGCAGCAGTTCGATCTCGGAGTTGGGCTTGTGTGACGCCGCCGCGATCCACTCGTCCACCGTCTCCGCCGACAGGCAGGCTGCCAGCAGCATCACGCCGCTCAGGTTCAGACGACCCTCGGCCACAGCGTCGAAGATCACGGGGAACTGCCGCGCCGTGCGCGCCACCCGGATGCGCTTGAACGCAGCGTCCTCCGACATGTGATGGGCGCCCGTGCAGTACGCGTGCATCGAGGCGTACCCGGCGGGCACGTACAGCCTGCGCGCGTCCAGCTCGCCAAGGTCGGCCAGCAGCTCGGCCGTCGTGGCGCAGTCGCGAACGACGGCAGCCGTGAACGTGCGGACGACTTCGTGATCGGCGAGATGCGACCTCGACCAGGACTTCAGCGCTGGAACCACCGCGGGGGCGAAGAGTGCGCGGGGCGCCCGCACTTCATATCACGCGTGGTCGCGGCGCTCGTGGAGGCTCGCACGCAGCGCCGTGCGAGGCGACGCGAGAACGTCGCGCCGCGGAGCCGCGACAGCCCGCGCACGCGCATCCCCCGCGCGCTGGCGCGCAGCGCGCGAAAGGGTCGCGCGGCTC
>CAIXRL010000747.1 GCA_903921835.1 Candidatus Eiseniibacteriota bacterium
CCGTCCCGTGCTGGCATCCAGCGCCGCGATGTTGCTACGGCTCTGTCCGCCGATGCTGGTGAAGTCGCCGCCCGCGTACACAGTCGTGCCGCTCACCGCGAGGCAGTACACGCAGGGGACGTGATAGGGGTTGGGAATGCCCACGGAGGGATTCCAGGAAGTCGCCAGACCCGTGCTGGCATCCAGCGCGGCGAGATTACTGCGGGCCTGCCAGCCGATACCCGTGAAATCTCCTCCCGCGTAGACCGTCGAACTGCTCACCGCGAGTGAGCGCACCACACCATTTGCCGCCGGGTTCCAGCCAGTCGTCAGGCCAGTGCTGGCATCCAACGCTGCGAGATTGCTGCGGGCTTGCCCTCCGATGCTCGCGAATGAGCCACCCGCGAACAGCGTGGAGCCGCTCACCGCGAGGGAAGACACCAGACCGTTCGCCCCTTCCGGATTCCACCCTGTCGCCTGCCCGGTGCTGGCGTCCAGCCCCGCAAGGCACCTGCGACCCTGCCCGCCGATTCTGCTGAACTCGCCACCCGCATATACCGTGGAGGCATTCAGCGCCAGGGAAGACACCGAACCGTTCGCTCCCGGGTTCCATGCCATCGTGACGCCGGTTGTGGCATCGAGCGCCGCGATGTGGCTGCGGCTGCGTGCCCCAATGATCGTGAACAGACCGCCCGCGTAGACCCTGGAACCACTCACTGCCAGGGCGCGAACGCCGGCATTTGCCCCAGGGTTCCAGGCGGTGGCCAGCCCAGTCGTGGTATCCAGCGTCGCAATGTAGTTGCGGTATTCCCCGCCGATGCTCGTGAAGTCGCCCCCCACAATCACCGTGGAGCCGCTCACCGCCAGGACGCTGACGGAACAACTCGCATCGGGGTCCCACGCCGTGGCGCATCCCGCACTGTCATCCAGCGCCGCAATGTTGTTTCGGCTCTGCCCGCCGATACTGGTGAAGCTGCCCCCCGCGTATACGGTCGAACCGCTGACCGCCAGTGCGTACACGGTATCGTTCGCCCCGGGGTTCCACGCGTCAAGGGTCATGTCCGCGCGAATGTGCGCCAGGTTGCCGCGGGCAACGCCACCCACGGTCGTGAAAGCTCCCCCGATGTACAGCCCCCCCGCGCCGTCCTGCGCCGAGCACAAGACGTTGCCATCCACCCGCGGCCAGCCCGATTGCAGCACTCCCGTCGTGGTACTGAAGCCGGCAAAGTGGCCCGTGTTCGGGCCGACATGCGTGAAGTCTCCGCCCAGATAGACGGTGCTCCCCGACGTGGCAATGGCGTACACCGCGCCATCCGTGGCCCACGTGTTCGGATCGACGCTCTGGGCGTGGGCCCCACTCGACGCAACCGCCAGTACAAGCGCGACGGGCAGAACGACACGGGCGCAGACGCGCAGGGACTTGCATCGCTGGACGGGCGGCAGCGGGGCGGCCACGGGAACCTCCGGTGAGGGCCAACGCAGCATCGAATAACGCGGCGACGGCCGGAGTGCTCGCCCGGGTTCATACGCCGCCATGGGAAGTCGAGCGCACACATGATGGTATCTCGCGATCACACGCGCGGCACCCTGTCCATGAGGCGCGGTCCATGAAACGCACAGCGTGCGCCTCAGCGAGGTCACCCGGAATGCGCAGGTGCTCGCTCGGGCCATTTGATCCGATGGCGGCGGATGGGCCGCGCCGCCTCAGCCAGCCGGCGGGCTCAGGTGATTCTGAAGTCGGTTTCGAAGTCATCGCGCGCGGGCCAGGCTCTCCACCTGCGCATGGCGGTTCACCCGAGGGGGCTGCGTCTCGAGCACCGACCGCTCTGACGTCTCGAGGTGGATCCCGTTCCGCCCGAACGATTACACGACGGCACCCCGCGGCACGTGAACCCGCCCGACATTGGCCACCACGAGCAGAACTCGCCGCGGGTTCACCCCCGAACGGACCTCCGCGCGTACCGGCCTCGGACTCCTCACGAGCCCCTGCCCGCGGGTGCGACAGCGTGCCGCGCGGTCACGCCACGCGGCCCCGAGCCGTCCGCGCCCGGCGCCAACCCGGACGATTCACGAACCCGCACCCTCGGCTGGCAGTGCACTGAATCATCCGGGTTACGCTCCGAGGAACCCGCTCACCTCAGCACGTCGTCCAAGCCGTACACGCCCGGCGCCGCGCCGGCGACGAAGCGCGCCGCGGCCAGCGCACCGTGCGCGAACGCCGCGCGATCCTGCGCGACGTGGCGCAGTTCCAGCGTCTCGCCCTCGCCGCC
>CAIXRL010000748.1 GCA_903921835.1 Candidatus Eiseniibacteriota bacterium
CGCTTCGGCACGCGTGGCGATCCTGAAGTGAGCGGGGACGCGCACGCGTCGTCGACGTAGACACCTTCTCGCGGCCACTCTCCGGGGTGGCCGCGAGCGTCGAGGAGCACCTGCCGTGGCCGGCGCCCAAACCGCTCGAGGAAGCCGGGCTGACAGGCGCGCCTCGCCCCCGAGCCGAACAGACTCCAAATGATAGACTCTTGCATATCACTACTGTCCGCGTCTAATATCCCGCACAACATGACACGCGGATCTCTGTGGCCGTCAACACACCGTCAGCGCTCCGAGTCGCGTGCGACCACCGCGCGGAGCGTGTCCCGGGCGCGAATACCGAGCCACACGGCCTGCGCCGCGCCGCCAAGCAGCATTCCCGCCGCGGCGAAGTACACTCCGGGTGCGCCCTGCCAAGCGACGCCCGCCGCCAGCACGGCCGCGGTCACCGCGAGCAGGACGACCACCGACTCGGTGACGCCTCGCGTGCTGCGGCTGTGCACGAGCGCGCCCTGCCAGTAGCTCTGCCACGCCGTCGTCGCCGGGCTGAGCGCCAGCCACCACAGCCCGCCGACGGCGAGCGGCAGCAGCGCGGGGGGCAGAGCCGAGACGCCCGCGAACCATGCCAGGCCCACCGGAGTCGCGGCCGCGAAGAGCAGCACCGCGCTCGACCCGATCGAGAGCAGCACGGTGAAGCGGCGCAGCGCCGGCACCGGCCGCCAGCGGTCGAGCTGCGAGACGACGACCTCGTTGTGGGCGAAGCCCAGGCTGCGCATGGTGAACGAGGCGCCGCTCAACACGGGCCAGGCGGCAAGGGATTCGAGTGGCCGTGGCATGCGGCTCATGGCCGCGGCGCCCAGCGGCATGGCCAGGAAGCTGATGAGCGGCGTCATCATGAGCGGCAGATAGAAGCGCATGAACGCGCGCAGCGTGAGCGGTTGCGCCGCCGGCGGCGCTGCGCGCAGCTCCCGCAGCGCGGGCCGCACCGCGATCCCGGCGTAGAGCGCCTCGCACATCACGCCGCACGCGACGGCGCTGGTGCCGACGACGATGCCCGGCAGCCTGCCGTACGCGAGGCCGCCGGCGAGCACCGCCGATTCGCTGACCAGGCGCACCGCGGTGCCGATCGTCAGCGCGTGCGGCCGCCCGCTGCGGATGAGCACGCCCTGTTCGGTGCGGCGCAGCGCGATCGCGATCACCCACGGCAGCATGAGCCGCAGGCCGATGCGCGCCGGCTCGCGCGTCTCGGGCGGCACGGCGAGCAGGTGGCCGGCGAGCACGTCGAACAGCGGCGTGAACGCGACCAGCGCATGCAGCGCGACGAGGCTGCCCGCGGTGATGAACATGAAGCGGCGCACGAGGCGGTACGCCTGGATGTCGCGCACCAGCGCCGTCGAGGCCGCGAGCAGCATGATGATCGGCGATTCGATGATCAATGCAGTGGGGAACACGACGCCGCCGTACGCGGCGAGGCTGACCTCGGGCTGCGGCAGCCGCGCCATCACGGCGCTCACGACGGGCAGCTCGAGCCCCATCAGCATCCAGCTCGCCGCGAGCGGTGCCCACACGGCGGTGACGTCGGGCAGGGCGAGCGGTGGGCGCGTCCGGGGGGAGGCAACGGCGGGCGGGGTCGGCATCGTGCGCACCCTAACCCGGACTCTTCACGAACCGCGAGCCGGGAGCGCGGGACGGGTGGGGCCCGGTTACGAGCCGCGAGCCGGTCACGCACCGCCAGCCGGGCGCGGGACGGTCACGGACCGCGGCCGGGAACAGACCGCGAGCGGGGGGGCGCGGGATGGGGCGGGGTCGCCGCGCCGCACCCGCGGCGTGCGCCCGGGCGTGCGTGACGCGCCCGCGGCCACGCCGCCTTCGGGCGCTCCGCGGTCGCGCCCCGGATTGCCCGATGGCGGCGGACTCGCGGATGGGCCGGGTGGGTTGCGCGGCTCGCGCCCCTACCCGCGCGCCATGCCCACGCGGAGCGCAATGCCGACGCGCCGTGCGTCGCCGGGGCCGCGTTCCCGGCCGCCTGCGAGAGGCCGCTCAAGAAGGCTCTCGGCAACGCCGATACTTTCCGCAAGTTGCGCCGCTCGGCACGCATCGGACGTCCGGCCGCGCCGTCATCACCGCCGCGAGGTCATCATGATGGACTTCTCGATCCCCCAGCGCTCCGGGTTCTCCCCCGTCTTCGCACCGGCGATCGGGCTCCGCGAGGTCCTGGAAGCGGCTCCGGACCTCATCTTCTGTTGCGATGCGGCAGGGCGGTTCGCCTGGGCGTCCTCGACGTTCGAGTACTTCGCGGGCTGGCGCGCGAGCGATCTGGTGGGCCAGTCCTTCGCCGCCCTCATTCCGCCATCGGATCGCATGCGCGTCATGCGCTTCTTCCGCCGCCAGCTGCGACGCTCCCGGCCGCAGTCCGCCGGCGACTTCGTGCTGCTCCGTCGCGACGGTACACGCGTCGACGTCACCGCCCGCGTGCGGCTCTACGAGCGCCCGGACGGCGACCGCTACTTCATCGGCGTCGCGCGCGAACGACAGGTGTGGGGCGCCGCCACCGAGGACGGCCCGTCGGGCGCCACGACCGCGATGCTCGAGGCGCGCGTCCGCGAGTTGCAGACGCAACTGGACGAAGCGAACGAAGGGGAGAGGCTCAAGAGCGAAGTGCTCGCCACGCTGGCGGACCAGCTGCGTCCGCCCATGGACGCCGTGATGGGCGCCTCCTCGTCCCTGTTCGCGTCGCCCCTGACGCCGGAGCAGCGCCGCCACGTGGACGCGGTCCGGGGCGCGGGTCAGGCCCTGCTCACGCTCGTGAGCGACGCGCACGATCACACGCAGCTCGAAGCGGGCCGCATGGCGATCGAAAACATCGGCTTCGACCTGCGCGTCACCATGGATCAGGTCGCGGCCGTGCTCTCGCCGATGGCCGAGTGCCGCGCCCTGGCGCTCGAGACGCGTGCCGACGCGCTGCTGCCGTCGCGGCTCAAGGGTGATCCGGGGCGATTGCGACAGGTGCTGCTCAATCTCGGTGCGAACGCCATCCGCTCGAGCGAGCACGGGGCGGTCGTGATGCAGGTCGACCGCGAGAGCGAGGACGATGCGCACGTGACGCTGCTCTTCCGCGTGACGGATTCGAGCACGGGCGCGATGTGCGAGCACCGTGCGCTGCTCTTTCGGGAGCAGCCCCCTTCGGGGCCCATCCCCGCGAGAGGCATGGACATGGGCCTGTCCATCTCGCGCCGGCTGGTCCACCTCATGGGCGGCCTGCTGGGCGCCGAGCGGTCGGAGGACGAGGGCAACACGTTCTGGTTCCGCGTGACGTTCGAGAAGCAGGTGATTCCCGCGGCCGTGCCGCCGTTGCACGACGTCAGGCTGCGCGGGCTGCGCGTGCTGATCGCGGACGGCCCGGCGGCCGAGCGGCGCCTGCACGCCCGGACGCTGCAGGCGTGGGGCTGCGTCGTGGACGAGGCGGAAAACGGCATCGAGGCCTTGGGTCTGATCCGCGCCGGCGCCGCGCACGGCGAAGCGCACGCCGTGGCCCTGGTCGACATGAACCTCGAGGCCCTGGACGGGTTCTCGCTGGCCGCGGCCGTGCGCGCGGATTCCGATCTCGACGCGCTCGCGCTCGCGATCACGACCCGCATCGGCCGCCCGGGTGATGCGCAGCGGGCGCGCGAGCTGGGCGTGTCGGGCTACCTCGTGATGCCGCTCGACCCCGCGCAGATGTTCGAGGCGATCGCCGAACTGGTCGGCGGCGTGAACGCCGGCTCGCGGCCGCACGAGCGTCCGCTCGTCACGCGCCACTCGCTGGCCGAGGCGCGGCGCACGCGCGTGCGCATCCTGCTGGTCGATGACGACCTCGTGAACCAGCTCGTGACCACGAGCGCGCTGAACCGTGTCGGCTTCCACGTGGAGGTCGCGGGGACCGGTCATGCCGCCATCGAGCGCACCGAGAGCGAGCACTGGGACCTCGTACTCATGAACCTGCAGATGCCGGACATCGATGGCCTGCGCGCCGCCGCCGCGATCCGCGCGCGCGAGCGGGGTGGGGCACGCACACCGATCGTCGGTCTGAGCGCCAGGGCCGCGGACGACGCCGAACGGGAACGGTGCCTCGCTGCGGGGATGGACGACGTGTTCGCCAAGCCGCTCGACCTCTCCGCGCTCGCCGAGGCGGTGACGCGCTGGACGCTGCACGAGGATCCGCGCTTCATGGACTCGACGGTGGACGACAACACGAATACGCCGCAGCGCCGCGTCCCGGTGCCGCTCACCGTCGTCTCCGGGCAGTTCAACCCGCCCCCGGGCGGGCCGGTGCCTGCCGGTCCCGAGGCTGTCCTGCCGATCCCGGTCATTCCGCCGGGTCCCGCGATCGACCTCGAGCAGCTGAACCTCGCGTGCATGTCGCTGCCCGCGCTGCGCGCGAGCCTGCTGCACACGTATCTGGGCGACGTCTTCACGCGCCTGCAGCGGATCGAGGCCGCGATCGAAACCGGCGACGTCGAGCGCACGGAGTCCGAGGCCCACGGCCTGCGCGGCATGTGCAGTACGATCGGCGCCACCGCGTGTACGGTCGTGTTCGGCGAGATGGAGGAGCGCGCGCGGGCGAAGCGGCCTGCCGACGTCGCGTCGCTGCTGCCGATGGCGCGGGAGCAGGTGCGTCGCACGGAGGAGTTCATCGCCCGCTTCGAGCGCATCATCTCCACCGACGCGGCCTGACCGTTTCGCGCAGTCCCGCGTTCGTGAATCGCCGGGGCTGACGACCGACGACGCGCCGCGCCCCGCAGGGAGCGCGGCGCTTTGCTACTCTGCCCGTCATGGTGCGTCGGTTCCTCTCACGCCGGCTCGGGCTCCTGACGGTCGGGCACTTCGCGATCGACTCCTACTCGAGCTTCTACCTGCCGCTGCTGCCGGTGCTCATGCAGCGGCTGGGGCTGAACTACGCCATGGTCGGCGGCCTGGTGGCTCTGGGCTCGATGTCGTCCTCGTTTTCGCAGCCGCTGTTCGGACTGCTCTCGGATCGCCTGGCGCGGCCCTGGTTCGTCGCGTGGGGCCCGCTCGTCGCGGCGGTGTTCCTTGCCGGCATTGGAGCCGCCCACTCGTACGCCGCGCTCGTCGCGCTGCTGGTGCTGGGCGGCGTGGGCGTCGCGGCGTTCCACCCGCAGGCGGCGGCGCTGGCCGGCACCAGCGGCCCGCGCCGCGCGCTCGCGATGTCGGTGTTCATCACGGGCGGCACGCTGGGCTGGGCGCTGGGCCCGATGTACGCCACCGCCACCGTGGGGCTGTTCGGGCTCGAGCGCACGTGGATCGCGGCGGCGCCAGGGATCCTGCTGGCGCTCGCGCTGCTGGCCTGGCTCAGGCGAGTGCCGCCGCTGCCGCACGCCCAGCGCGCACGCACGCGGCTCGCCGACCTGCGCCCAGTGGCGCGGCCGCTCGCGCTGCTCTACCTGGTGGTGGTCGTACGCTCCGCGGTGTCCTCGGGATTCGCGACCTTTCTGCCGCTGTACGTGCATGAGCACGGCTGGTCTGTCGAGGCCGGCGGCGTGCTCACCACGGCCTACCTCACCGCGGGGGCGATCGGCGGGTTCGCCGGCGGGTGGCTCTCGGACCGGCTCGGCGGCGTGCGCGTGGTGCGCGCGTCGCTCGCGCTCGCGGCGCCGTTCTTCGTCGCGTTCTTCGTGCTGCCCGAGGCCGCGGGCCTGGTGTGTCTCATCGTGGGCTACGCCGTCATGCAGGCGACGCTGCCGGTCAACGTCGTGCTCGGGCAGGAACTCGCGCCGCGGCACGCCTCGGCCATATCGAGCCTGCTGATGGGCGCGGCCTGGGGGATTGGCGCGCTGTTCGTGGGGCCGGTGGGCGCAATCGCCGACCGCGCGGGCCTGCGCGTCGCCTTGATGGCGCTCAGCGCGTTGATCGTGCCGGGATTCGCCTGTGCGCTGGCGCTGCCGGCGGGGCGTTTCGCCGCC
>CAIXRL010000749.1 GCA_903921835.1 Candidatus Eiseniibacteriota bacterium
CACCGGGGTCGCGGCCGAGCAGCCGGGCCGCGGCGGCCACCGCACTGCGTGCCATGAGCCGGAAGGCCGTGTACTTGCCGCCGGCGATGCTGACGACCGGTCCGTCGGTGAACGCGCGGTGCTCGCGCGGCGCGCCGCCCACGTCCTGCGCCGAGCGCAGCAGCGGGCGCACGCCGGCGAACACGGCGATCGGCGCGCTGCCGGCCGCACCCGGCAGGACGCGCGCGGTCTCGCGCAGCAGGTAGCGCACTTCCGCCACCGTCGGACGGCTCTCGTGCGCGAGCGGGGGGGACGCGGTCTCGACCTCTGTCGTGCCCACGAGCGAGCGGCCGGCGAAGGGCACCACGAAGAACACGCGGCCGTCGCTGGCGGCGCGCGCCACGATGCCGTGGCCGCGCGTGAGCGCGGGAAACACCAGGTGCGTGCCACGCGAGGGCCGCAGCCTCGGCGCCGGATCGGGCGCGCCGGGCCGTAGCATGCGCGCGAGGTCGCGGTGCGTGGCGTCGCTCCACGCGCCGGTGGCGTTGACGATGGCGCGCGCCGTGAACGCGCGCTCCCCGCGACTGTCGCGATCGCGCACGGCGACGTCGACGGCGCCGCCCGCCGCGGGCCGCGCCGAGACCAGTTCGGTGCGCGTGAGGATCGTGGCGCCGTGCGCCGCGGCGTCACGCGCCACGGCGATCGCGATCTGCGCGTCGTCCATCACCACGTCCGAGTAGACGCCCGCGCCCGCGAGGCCGTCGCGCTCGAGCGCGGGCTCGAGCGCCAGCGCGCCGTCCGCGTCCGTCATGGTGTGCGGGCTCGGCGCGCCGGGACCCGCGAGCAGGTCGTACAGGATGAGCCCGGCGCGCAGCATCCACGCGGGCGTGCGGTCGCCGCGGTGCACCGGCGCCACGAAACGCGCGGGCCGCGTCAGCGCGGGCGCCATGCGCGAGACCGCGGCGCGCTCGGCCAGCGCCTCGCGCACGAGCGCGAATTGCCCGTGCTCCAGGTAGCGCAGCCCGCCGTGCAGCATGTGGCTGCTGGCGCCACTCGCACCCGAGGCGAGATCGTCCCGCTCGATCAGCGCGACGGACCAGCCGTTGCGCGCCGCGAGTCGCGCCACCGCGAGTCCGGTGACGCCACCGCCCAGCACCAGGACGTCGAGCGCGCTCACGCCCCGTCGTCGTCGGCGCCGAGCGCCGCGTCGAGGGCGGCCTGCAGGTCGCCGAACTTCGCGTGGTAGTCCGCCTGGGACCTCGCGATGACCTCGCGCGCGGTCTGCGCGCCATAGACTCCCGCCAGCTCGACGCGGGCGCCGGGCGTGCCGGGCATGTCCTTGTACGTGAGGAAGTAGTGCTGGATGCGGTCGATGAG
This sequence comes from Candidatus Eiseniibacteriota bacterium, assembly GCA_903921835.1. Lineage (GTDB taxonomy): Bacteria > Eisenbacteria > RBG-16-71-46 > RBG-16-71-46 > RBG-16-71-46 > CAIXRL01. The sequence goes on from CAIXRL010000749.1 coordinate 1,357, forward strand.
CACGGGCGGGCAGTGCTCGAGCTCGGTCCATGTCTCGTACGTGGGGTCGCTCTCGAGCACGGCGATGATCTTGTCGTCCACCTCGGCGCCGTCGAACATGCGCAGGCCGCCGATGGGCCGCGCGCGCACCACGACGCCGCCGTGGTTGATGGCGCGCTCGGTGAGCACGCAAACGTCGAGCGGGTCGTTGTCCCCCTGCAGTCCGCCGCGGCCGGCCTCGCTCGCGGCGAACGCGGCGACGGTCTCGCCGCAGAGCGTGCGCGGGATGAAGCCGTAGGGCTCGGGCGAGAGGCTCGAGTAGCGCTGAGGGCGGTCGAGCTTGAGGATGCCGCTGCGCTTGTCGATCTCGTACTTCACGGTGTCGTTGGGCACGAGCTCGACGTAGACCGTGACCACGGCAGGCGCCCGAGGCCCGATCGAGAGCCCGTGCCAGGGGTGCGACTGGTAGAGCAGGCCCAGCAGCCGGGTGACGCCGGTGGGGCGGTTGGCGGGCGTATCGGTCATGGCGATACCGAGTCGCCGCCCGGGGCGGGCTGCATGATGACCTTGGGGTGATCCTTCTGGTTGAGCAACGGGTTCGCATCGAGGAAGCGGCTGACGCCGGTGAGCTTCGCCTTGCGGATGCCATCGCGCACCGCGTGCGGCGCGTGCTTCTGCACGAAGTCGAGCATCGCCGGTACGGTGCCGCCGAAGTCGGCGCGATTGCGGCCGAGCCAGTCCGAGACGAACAGCAGCGGCGGGTTCACCTGCACGGTCACGAAGCGCGGCAGCGCGAGCGTGGTGCGCATGGCCTCGTCCAGCTGGCGATCGAGCGAGTCGGCGCGGAACGCCCGCGGCATGATGGGCGGCGCCCCGATGCGTCCCGGATTCGTGGCGAAGAGCACCCGTGGATCCTGCACCGGCGTACGCGGGCCGCTGCCCGTCGTCGTATCGCCGAACACGAAATTCCGCTGGAAGCCCTCGAGCGTGTAGTTGCGTCCCTCGACGACCGCGACCCTGCCGGTGAAGAACCCGCCGCCCGGGGCGACGATCTGGTCCACGCTCTTGTAGCGGTGGAACCCGCGGCCCGGCACGAGCAGGCTGACGGTGATGCGTTCGATCACGAGGAAGTTGAACGTGTTGATCCCCCACGCCAGCCGCTCCGACGGCGTCATCGCCGAAGGCCTCGCCGCGAGCAGTTGCGCGTGCAGTTGCCCGAGCCGGTCCGAGCGATGCAGCGTCCAGATCTTCTCGTCCACGTAGAGCTGCTCGTAGTCGAAGCGCGTGTCGAAGGGCTCGCCCTTCGGGGCGATCCGGCAGACGTACTGATCGAGCAGTGACTGGTAGCCGTGCAGATCGGGTGACGCGGACTGCGCCCGGGCGCAGGCGGGCAGGAGCGCGAGCAGTACCGCGGCGAGTGCCTTGCGGAGCATGGGTGGGCGTCTCCTGGGAGTCGGCGGTGGCGGCGGGGGAGTGAACGTCACTCCGGTGAATCCTATCCGGTCGGGACGTCTCCCGAAAGGCGGCCGGCCCGCCGGGTCTCCGCACGAGGGAGCGGGGGCGGGCCGGGAGCCGGCTTCGGCGCCCGACCTCCAGGCATGCGGCGGCCAGGCGCGTCCGGCCCAGTTCGCAAGTAGAGTCCGCGCCTCGCCATGCGCGCATCCCCGCGTATCCCCGCTTGGAACGCGGGCCGGGTGCGACTACGCTCCGGGCATGTCGAGTCCCCCCGTGAAGACATCCGCGCTGCTTCGCTGGCTGTCCATGCTGATCGTCGTCGCGGCGTTCGTGGTTCGTTTCTGGCCGCACGGCGCGTCCGCCCCGCACGCCGTCGCGCCCGCTTCCTCCACCGCGTCCGCTCCGTCCGCGCAGGCGCCCGCCGGGGGATCGCGCGCGTTCGGCGAAGGCGTCGGCTTCCATTCACGCGAGCGGCTCGAGGAGCACTTCCGGAAGCACGGGAGCGAGTTCCGCGCCGCCGCCGTGCAGGACTACCTGCACCTCGCGCAGGCCCTGCGCGATCGGCCCGCGGGAGGTGACGTGCTCGAACGCGTGCGTGAGGGCGGCGTCGTGACCCGCTTCGACCGCGGCAGCGGCGCGTTCATCGCGTTCGGCGCCGACGGTGTCATCCGGACGTTCTTCAAGCCCAACGACGGTGAGCGCTACTTCGAGCGCCAGGCCGCGCGGGCGCACGGAGCGCCGTGAGCGCCCCCGACGCGGTGCGCGTGTTTCTCGCCGAGCGCGGGCTCGCCGACGTGGTCGTCGCCGACGGCGCCGAGGGTCTGGTCTCGCGCTGGGAGCAGGCCGGGCGCGAAGCCGAGCGCGAGCGCTATCCGTTCGGCGTGGAGGACTGGCTGAACGAACTCGACGGGCGCCAGTTGCTGCACGAACTGCAGGCCGCAGTGCCCGGCTCGCTCACGGGCTCGCTCGCGGCGCGGCTCGAGGAGGCCGATCAACGCCTGCGCGCCGCGACGGAAGTGGCGGACGGCTGCCTGTGGGGCGATGCGCTGGCGAAGCGCATGGACTGGCGACCGGCGCGCGAGTGGTGGTACTGGCGGTCGCCGCGCGCGGTGAACGAGGATTTCTAGTGGCCCCTGAGCCGCACAATGGCGGCGGCCGCGACGAACGGGAGACGGACATGAACTATCGCAACCTTGGAGCATCGGGCCTGAAGGTGTCGGAAATCGCGCTTGGCTCGTGGACCACGTATGGCGGCTCGGTTGCCGCGAGCGATACGACCGCCATCGTGCGGCACGCGTTCGAGGCGGGAATCAATTTGTTCGACACCGCCGACGTGTACGTGAAGGGCGAGGCCGAGCGCGCGCTCGCGGTGGCGATTCGCGAACTGCCGCGCGAGCAGCTGGTGATCGCGACCAAGTGCATGGGCCGGGTGTGGGACGGCCCGCTCGGGCGCGGGCTGTCGCGCAAGCACATCTTCGACGCGTGCGACCAGAGCCTGCGCCGGCTGGGGCTCGACTACATCGACCTCTACCAGTTCCACGCGCCCGACGCCGACACGCCCATCGAGGAGTCGCTGCGCGCGTTCGAGGACCTGGTGCGTTCGGGCAGGGTGCGCTACGTCGGTTTCTCGAACTTCGACCATCATCCAACGCTCGCGCTGCAGGTCGCGGCGATCCAGAAGCGCGAGCGCTGGACGCGCATGATCTCGGCGCAGCCGCGCTGGAACCTGCTCGACCGCCACGTCGAGAAGGAGCACGTCGCGTTCTGCCGTCGGAACAGCATCGGCATGATCGTGTACTCGCCCTTGGCGCAGGGCGTGCTCACGAACAAGTACGCCGGCGGCGCCCGTCCCGAGGGCAGCCGCGCCACGGGAGCGTTCGCGCACTTCCTCGAGTCCGAGAAGGCGATGACGGTGAAGAACCTCGCGGCCGCCGAGCGGCTGGGCGCGTGGTGCGTCCGGCGCGGGTTCGAGCCCGCCGCGGTCGCGATCGCGTGGGTGCTGCGGCACGACGTGGTCTCGAGCGCCATCGTGGGCGCCACGTCCGTGGCGCAGCTCGAGCAGAACCTGCGCGCCACCGAGGTGAAGCTCGTGGCGGCGGACTGGCGTGAGGTCGAGGCCGCCATTGCAGGCGGGAGCGTGGCATCCGCCCGCACGAGGTCGGCGGCAAAGCCGGGCGCGACGAAGGGTAAGGCGGCAACGAAGCGGAGGTAGCTCGGAGGCACCGCAGTTCCTGTGTGTCAATGCGCTGCACGATTCCCTTTGACCCGGCCCGGATCGGATCGATGGCCGGCTCGATCATCCCCAGCGGGATCCGCAAGGGCCTTCTGGAGCCTCCCCCGGGTTGCGCCCCGGGGGTTTCTTCTTGCCCCGTGCGGGACTCTTGATGGGACGCACGGCTCTTGTAGTCGATGGCTCCAACGTCCACCACTCGCTGCGGGATGCCAGCCGCGACCTCGGCGGCGCGGGAACTCCTGGCTCGATTTGCGTGGGCTGCGCGCGTCGTTTCTGCCCTAGCCCGGAGTATTCATGAGCCCGCCGCCTGCGAGCGCGATCTGCGCGTCATCCGCTGCGAAGCTCGACCGGCCGCTGTCCTCATCGTGTTGGCAACACGGTTCCGGGGTACCCACCGAAGGTGGGTCCGGCCGGCCGATCTTCTTGCGGCTGACGCACAGCTCGCGCTCTCGGCTCGCGGTTCATGAATAGTCGTCATTGCCTTTCGGCCGCCACGAGCGATGAAAGTGCCTCCCCACGAGTTCCCATGGACTTGCGGCGCACTTTCAAGTCAGTCCGGGCTAATCGGAGCGCCGGAATCCCCCATGCAATAATGAGAGCTTGCCCGCAAATTGGCGAGTGTGTACCATCCGTCTTTCTCGAATGAAGAGTCGCCATTGACAGCATCAGGTGCAGGGTTTGCCGCGCCCTGGCGCCGGACTTGGGAATCCTGCGGTGAAGATGGGGATTAGCTATGACCAGCCAGTGTCCTTCGCTCCCCACGCGGCGGGAGCCCATTCGGGCCACCCTGACAACCATCGCAGTCGTCTTCTCCCTCGTTGGGGTGCTGGCTGCCACAACCCGAGTCGCCGTCGCCTACCAGCGTTTCACCGCCCCGTTCTATTCGTTCGACACCCAGTACTATTCCAACTCCGTCGCGGTCGGGGACCTGAACGGGGATGGTCTGGCCGACCTCGTGGTGGCGAACATCGCCGGGGGCGGTGTTTCCGTGCTCCTGGCTTCGGGACCCGGGACGTTTCGCGCGAAGACGGACTACGCCGCGGGGAGCGCTCCCTACGCCGTCGCAATCGGGGATCTGAACGGGGACGGACTGCCCGACCTCGCGGTAGCGGACGAGGCCGGCAGCAAGGTCGCGATTCTCCTGGGCACGGGGAGCGGGGCCTTTGGCGCGAAGACCACGTATGCCTGCGGCTTCGGGCCGTACTCCGTGGCGATCGGAGACCTGAACGGTGACGGCCGGGCCGATGTCGTGACGGCGAACAACATCGCGAGCACGGTGTCCGTCCTCCTCGGCAGCGGGACCGGGACGTTGGGCGCCAAGGTGGACTACGTCACGGGAAGCGGTCCCTACTCCGTGGCGATCGGGGACCTGAACGGCGACAGTCTCGCCGACCTTGCGGTGGCGAACTCGTTGTCGAACACGGTGTCGGTGATTCTGGGCAACGGCAATGGCACGTTC
>CAIXRL010000750.1 GCA_903921835.1 Candidatus Eiseniibacteriota bacterium
AACCGCTGGCGGCCGTACGGCGTGGAGTAGTCCACCATATCGCACTTGTGGTTCGCGATCATCCCGGTCCCCCGCCAGATCGGATCAGCGCCCGCCGCGCGGGCCAGGCGCAGTTCGTGAACGAGGTCCGAGGCCGCCGAGGCCTGCAGCCGCCTCACGCCGAGCGAGTCCAGCGTCACCACGCGGGTCGAGTCGGTCTTGAGGAAGACCCAGCCCCGCGCGCCCGAGCACAACTGGCGCGACTCGAGCTTCATCATCTTGGTCGCGAACGAGAAACAATCCGGATCCTGGCGCGCGGCGCTGAACTGCCCCGCCAGGTCCTGGCCGTTCACGCGCATGGTGATCGTCCCCTCGATGACGAGCGTCTTCACGGCCCGCAGCGCGATGGCGCCACCATGCGCCACGACTGCGGCGGCGACGGCAGCCTTGCCGCGCACGCGCATCCCGGGCGTCACGGGCGCCGGCGCCTCGGCGCCGGCGGCAGGTTCCGGCCCGGTGTCGACTTCCAGGCTGACGGCGCCCAGCCCCGCGGCCTCGAGCGGCGCGCGCAGCGTGGCGGCGGGCCCGGCGACGAGAACGACCGGCGTCGAAGCGAGCATGCGCATGCCGGCGCCGAGATCGGCGGCCGCCTCGCGGGCACCGAGGTCCACGATCGCACCGGCGGGCGCGCCGGCGAAGTCGAGCGCCTGCCACTGGCTCACGAACGCGCCCAGCGTGCCGAGCGTGAGCGGGTAGTGCTGCTCGACGCGGCGGCGCAGCGCGGCGAGCGCCTCGCCGGCGGGCGGGGCCGCTGCGTACGCCTTGAGCGCGCGCACCATCGCCTGCGCCGTAGCGGCGCCCTGCGCCGGCTCCGGGCTCGCCGAGAGCACCAGCACGCTGGCGTCTCGCCCATCCTCCGTCCAGGCGTGCGCTCCCTCCGGGAGCCGCGTGTTCTCGAATGCGACGGTCACCAGCGCCCAGGCGTCGTGCTCCGGACTCGACAGACCGGGGCCGGGAACCGCGACACGGACCTCGGCGCGGCCGGCATCAGGCACGTCGAACAGGCGTACGCCGGTCACGGCGCGCGGCGCGGGCTTCGCTCGGTCGGCCGCCGCGCGGCCGTCCCAGCGGCCGAACCACTCCCCGGCCGCGGCGAACGCGCGTTCGGCCGTCACGTCGCCGGCGATCACCAGCACGGAGCGGTCGGGACGCCAGCGGTCGCGGTAGAACGCCTGCAGGGTGGATCGCTCGATCGCCGCCATCGCGCGCGGGTCTCCCGCGGGATCATGTGCGTACGGGTGCGTGCCGAACACGTCCACCGCGAGCCGCGCGTCCACCACGTCCGCGAGCGAGCCGTGCAGCACCCCGGCCCGGCGCGCCTCGGTGCGACGCGCCTTGGCGAAGTCGTCGCCGCCGAACAGCGGGCTGAGCACCGGGTCGCTCATCAACTCGAGCGCTCGCTCGAAGACCTCCGCGCGCGCGCCGCAGGCCACCAGCGCGTAGTCCCGCGTACAGTTCGTGACGAACGTCGCGCCCAGACGGGAGAAGCCGGCGGCGAGCTCGGCCGCTCCCCGGGACGCCGTGCCCTGGCGCAGCAGCGCCACGGTGAGCGCAGCGACGCCGGGCTGGTCGCCGGCCTCGGCCGCCGAGCCCGCGGGGACGAGCAACTGCATGTGCACGATGGGAAGCCGGGCGTCGGGGAACACGACCACGCGCAGGCCGTTCGGCAGCGTGCGCTCGACCGGCACCGGCAGGTGCAGCGCGGGCGCCGGCGGCTGCGGCGCGGGCACGGCCGCGATCGCCGCGGGAGCCGAGAAGGCCAGCGTCGCGCCGAAGGCCGCAAGGGCCAGGATCCGGACCGCAGTCATCGCGCGCCTCCTTCGGGGATGAGCCACAACACGGTGCGCGCGTTGTCGTCGAGGATGCGGCGGGCGACGCGCTGCAGGTCCCCCGGCGTCAGCCGCGCGAGCGCCGCGAGACGCGCGTCGGCGAGCGCAGGGTCGCCGCCCGCGAACACCGCGTCGACGAGCGATCCCGCGCGCGTGTGCAGGTCCTGGATGCGGAACAACTCGCCGGTGACGAGCTGCGCGCGGGCGCGATCGAAATCATCGTCCGAGAGCGGCTCGCGCGCCGGCGCGCCCATCACGTCCAGCAGCATGCGTTCTGCGGCGGCCGAATCGGCGGCCGCGGCCGTGACGGCGGCGGCCCACAGCATCGATCCGTCGCGGCGGCGGTCCACGCCGCACTGCGCCGCGGTCGCCGTCCGTCCGTCGGCGGTGAGCGCGTGGTTGATCCGCGAGTCCTCCCCGCCACCCATCGCGATCGCGAGCAGCTCGATCGCGGGCGCATCCGGATCGGCCGCCCCGGGAACACGCCAGCCGGCCAGCAGCATCGGCGCGGGCGTGTCCGTGACCGCGCGAACGCGGCGCGCGACCGCGCGCGGTGCGGGCAGTGGCTTGCGCGCGACCACCGCGCCGCGCGGCAGCGCCTCGAAGGAACGGCGCACGAGCTCGAGCGTGGCCTGCGGCTCGAAGCGGCCCACGATGGCGAGCACCGCGTTGGCGGGCACGAGCTGGACGGCGCGCCACGCCTCGACGGGCTCCTGCCCGAGCGCGGCGATCGCCTCCGCGGGGGTCACGAGCGGCCGCGCGTAGGGCTCGCCCTGGAACACGCTCGCCGCCAGGCGGGCGAGCGCCGCGG
>CAIXRL010000751.1 GCA_903921835.1 Candidatus Eiseniibacteriota bacterium
CATCGGCACGAACGACCTGACCTACACTGTCGTTACCAGCGGCATGCTCACGCTCACTGCCATGGTCCACAACGCCGGCGACACACAGGCAGGCAATGTTCACGTGCGTTTCTACGACGCGAGCACGTCGAGCGGGATCAACTCCAGCACGGCCATAACGCCGGACGCCGTGATCGCGAGCCTCGCGGCGGGCGAAGCCAAGCCGGTCAGCGTCAGCTGGACGACCCCGAATGGTCACCAGCGGTTCTACGCCTTCGCGGACCCCGACCACCAGATCACGGAGAGCACCACAATCAACAACGGCAACTTCAAGGACCTGGGCGTGTACGGCCGCACCGCGCCGCGGGTGACCGCGGTGACGGCAAGGTACGACGGGCTCTCCGATCCACACGCGTTTGGCCAGTTCCTCACCGGCATTCACGGTGCGATCGACTACTTCTCGGCTACGGTAGCAACGGCCGACAACGACGTGGCGAAGGTGCAGTTCGACTTTGACGGGCACGTTGTAGAGGACACAAACGGCGACGACGGCTGGAGCGTGCCGTTCGATACGGGAGATCTTGCCACGGGAACCCGCCCGCTGCGGGTTACCGCCTATAACACGGCCGGTGTGGCCTCAGAGACATGGGAGGGCGTCCTCGTCGTCCGCGGCTGGCCAGCCTGGATGGTTGGGCACCTCGCGCCGGGCAACCTGCCGGTGAGCTTCGACATCGAGGCTGGCTATCTCAACTTCAGCCTCGATGTCTACAACGCGGAGTCACCCGGCAAGTCGTTGATCTCATTCGTGGACGCACTGAACCGCGACATTCTTGTGCTGGGCTCGAAGCGAACAGACATCGAGCTCACGGGTTCAATCCATCTCGCCGTGCCGCTGATGCCCTCGCTTCCCTGGAAGGCGGGCGGGTCGATTGAGCGCAATGAAACGGTGTTCGATCAGACGCTTAACAGCACGAGTTTTGATTTCGAGGTGACGATCTCCCCGGACGGCAATACGGTCCAGAGCGTGACCTTTGGCCCCCTCGCGGCTCAGGCACAGCTCTTCCACTCTCCTGAGATTGCGACGCCACCTCTGGACATCTCGGGTATCGACGTGGCTCTCGGGGTGAGCGTGGATGCCTTCTTGAATGCCAGCCTCACGGGCACCTTCGCAGGAGATTTCTCCAGCTACGAGATTGATCTCAATCCACAGGTTGGAGCGGACATCAATGCGTCGCTCGAGCTGTCCACGCTACTTGGCTTCACGAAGCTGGAAGTCGTCCTCTCGCCGCGCGTCGCCCTCGGGCTTCAGCTCGCCTACGCGCATCCGCCGGGGCACATGAGTGTCGGTGGAACCTTCGATGAGGAGATCAACGGGCGCATAACCGGCTCACTGCTCTGGGGGGTCATCAGCCAGACCTTCTACAGCTGGAAATGGGGGCCCTGGCACCAGGACTATCCGCGCCAGCCCGCGCTCTCCACGCTGGCTTCGGCAGCGCTGCCATCGGATTCAGTCAACGTGCCGCGCGTGTTTCCCTTCCCGGCGGCCGCTGCGGCCGCGGACGGGCAGCTTGGCGTTGTCTGGGTCTCGGACATCGGAACCGAGCCGGGACGACCCAATCCCGAGATCTACGCCGCGGTGCGCGACACGTCCGGGGCATGGGGCGCGGCGGAGCGCATCACGAGTAACGATCGCTTCGAATCGACGCCGGCATTGACCTGGATGGATGACGGCCGCGCATTGGCGGTGTGGGTACAGAACTCGCTGCTCGAGTCTGAAGCGGCGTCCGTGACCAGCCTGAGCGCCATCCTCGACCGGCAGGATCTCTGGTGCTCGGTGCGATCAGCGGCTGGCTGGAGTGCCCCACTTCCGACAATGGCGGACAGCACGCCGCCCTACCGCGCGGATGGTCTTCCGGTGCTGGCGCGTTGCGGGCAGGGCGCCATGCTGGTGTGGACCAGGTCGGTGGGCGACAGCGCGCTGGCCCCGGGTGCGAGCGAGATCTATGCGGCTCGGTACGATGGAGCTGCTTGGTCCCCGCCGGCCCGGCTGACCAACGATCTCGCCAACGACGCGGGGCCGGCGGTCTGCTCCTCTGGTAGGGATTCGGTGACGACGGCGTGGGTACGCGAGGATCCTGCTGGCTCGGGGGTCCGCTCCATTGCGTGGGCGGCCTGGAATGGAAGCGTGTGGGGCCCGCGGCACGCGCTGCGTTCGTCACCGGGGGGCAAGCAGTCGATCTCGCTCGCGCCAGCGCCAGACGGTCGGTTGCTCGCCTCATGGGTCGAGAGCAGCGTGCAGGCGGATTCGACACTTCGCTATCACCTGTTCGCCGCGACCAAGCAGCCAGCCGACACCACGTGGGGCGCCCCGACGGAGGTTTTCGCCGATGCGCATTTTGTCGAATCACCCATTGCCCGGGTGGATCGTCGCGGCATCGCCGCCTTGGTCTGGCGCGGATACACGCAGGCCACGGGTGACCTTATGGTCTCCCTCAACGATCTGACCCTGGCCGGGGCGCCGTGGAGTGCGCCCCGCGCCATCACCTCGGACACGCTGACGGACTGGATGGCGACGGCCGCGATTGACGGCCAGAACAACCTTCACGTGATCGACCTCAAGACAGACCTGGCAGTGAGTGGCGGCGCAGCGCCGGCCGGGAACTTTCTGCGCGGGCTCTCGATCGCCTCGCGCGGCATCACGCGGGACCTCGGCGTGAATGAGCAGCTCAATTTCGGCTTCCGGCCGCTGTCCTCTGACCTTCGCTTGTTGGCGGGCTCAGTTGCGATAAGCAAGGCCGCCCCGGCGGTGGGCGACACGATCACGGTCACGGCGCGTGTGGACAACATCGGGGACGTGCGTTCGGCGATAACCGCGGTGGGCTTCTACGACGGCCCCCCCGATTCGGGTGGGGTGCCGCTGCCGGGCGGGCGGGCGGCGCTGGCACCAGTGGCACCGGATTCCTCGCTCGCAGTGGGTGTCCAATGGATCGTCACCGCGGGGCCGCACCGGCTCTGCGCCGTGGCAGATCCGGACAATTTGGTGCCGGAACAGACCAAGTCAAACAATCGCGCCTACGCTTCGATCGGCATTTTCCCCGACCTCGTCGTGGATAGCCTGGGCGTGGCGAATGACGATCCAGTCCCCGGGGCCGCTGACAGCGTGACGGCATTCGTGCGCAACGCAGGTGGGTCATCGGCTGACGGCATTGCCGTGCGGCTCCTCCGCGGCGCCGGTGTGCTGCGAACCGTCGCGGGGCTCACGCTTCACCCTGGGCAGAGCGTGGCGATCACGCTGCCCTTCGCGGCCGTCGTGGGCGTGGACACGCTTGCGGTTGTCGCGGATCCCGACTCGGCGATTGGCGACGCCAATCGGAGCAACAACCGCGCAGCGGTCGTGCTGCGCGTGCTTCCCGACCTTGCGCTGTCTCCGGACTCGGTCTCTTACTCCGCGCCGGACACGACGCTTTCGGCGTCCGTCGCCAATCTCGGCGGCGTGAGGAGCGGGGCATTCGCGGTGGTGTTCTACGGGGGCAATCCGCTCATCGGCGGCGTGCCGATCGACAGCGTGCGCGTGGATAGCCTCGCGGCGTTCGCGTCGCGGCGGGTGTCGGTGCCGTGGCGGGCAGGCCTCGGCATGACGACTGTCTACGTCGTCGCCGATCCGACCGGCACTCTCACGGAGCGGGCGCGCGGCAACAACGAGACGTACGGCGATGTGGTCCAAGGAGCCCTGCCGGACCTGATCGCCATTCAGGGCTCGATCGACGTGCAGATTGTCTCGGGTCCGAGCTTCACGTTGAGCGCGAAGGTCGCAAACACGGGTGCGGCGCACGCGCTGGCCGTGGGCGTGGAGTTCTTCCGAGGCAACCCGGACTCAGGCGGCGTGCTGATCGCAGACCGGCTCCTTACCACCCTTGCTATGAGGGAGACGGTCGTGGTGAGCGTGCCGTGGACGAGCCCCGACTCGGTGACAAATCCCGTCTATGTGGTTGTGGATCGTGCTGGCGCGATCGAGGAGCTGCGTCGGGACAACAACCGCGCCTCGCGCGTCTTTGGTGCGGTGGTGGACGTGCCGCTCCGGCCAGTGCTGCCGGCGCAGCTCGCCCTGCATCCGGCGCGGCCGAATCCCTTCACGGGCCAGACGGCTCTCCATTTTGATCTGCCGGCGGGTGGCCGCGTAAGCCTCGACATCTACGATGTCGCGGGGCGACACGTGAGGTCTCTCGCGTCTGGCACCTGGCCGCCCGGCTTCCATGTCGTCCAGTGGAATGGCGCGTCAAGCGACGGCCGGCCTCTGGCTGCCGGTGTCTACTTCACGAGACTCGTGGCCCCGGGCGGAACGCTCCAGCGGCGCGTCGTGATGCTCCGATAAGCCTGCCACGACGCCTCGCGGAAGGACCCTTATTGCGGGCGGCGCACCCGCTCCGCGCGCGGCCAGCCCGAGCAAGATCACAGCGGCCAAGCGCCCAGCCTACGTCGCGGCTCCTGCCGACTCCCGGTTAACTTCGCAGTTTGAATCTAGCAGTCGTCGCGGGGGAACGGCGCGGCGAAACAGGAAGGAAGGGAGGGGGAGCGGGCTCAGGTCCGCTCCCGAATGCTCGTGATTCGACGCTCTGCCATCGCCAGGTAGCGCGGATCTCGCTTGATGCCGAGGTACGCGCGCCCGAGCTGGCGCGCGACTACCGCGGTCGTGCCGCTGCCCAGGAAGGGGTCGAGCAGGAGGTCGCCCGGATTACTCAACGCGCGAATGAGCGGGGCGAGCATGGCCGGCCGCTTCTCGGTCGGGTGCTCCGACGCTTCGGCTCGTGGGGAGCAGGAGTACGCCCTTCTTGCTCCGCCGCCTCGATGGTGGAGCTACCTGAGCTGAGCGGCCTCGGGTTCGCCGACGAGCCATCATTACGGACCGAGAAGGACTGAGGAATGGATCCGAATGTGCGGTCGAAGCGATCTCCCGCGAGAGGGCAGGATCTCGAAAATCGCTGAGCCCACTGTCGCCACGAAATCGGTGAAGTCCGCCAGCAGCACGCAAATAGCTTCGGCCCCAGCGAGTTATAGACGCTGGGGCCGATGCTTTTCAGTGGACCCGAGTGGACTCGAATGGACGCAGATGGACATTGAAGGGGTCACAAAAGGGTCACGTCGAATCGGAGAGGCTCGCACCCGCCAGAGCCCCAGCACCCGACCCAGAGCCCTGTCCGCCGTCGCGGCGGCGTCGGGCCCACAATCAGGGAGAGGAGTGCGCCCACGAAGGCCAGCGAGCGGATGCCTGGCCGCAATGAACGTCCTCGGGCCCTAGGTCATCCGGCGAGTGCCGCAGCGGGCGGCAAGGCTCAAGCACGCGGCCGAGTCAACCAGCACGGCCTACACCGCGCGGGAATGACGCGGAGAGGACGAAACGAACGGCTGTCCATTGCAAGGGGCATCAGGGCGTCGTGACCGCTCGGGTGCTAGGATGCACCTTGCTGATTCTCGAAGGGCAGTAGTTTCGGATGGGCTCCCCAGACGGTCAAAGGGGAGTTGAGAACAGTTTCAACTGCGCAGAATTGTCGCGCGTTCCTACGGCTCTATCTCTCGCTCTCGGCGTCTTCTCCACGGAAGGAGGAATGCGATGCAATCCAGGGCATCTGCTTCGCTGAGGCGGCACATCCGCCGGTTCGTGTCCCGAACGGCGCTTGGCTGCTTGTTGTTGCTTGGGGCCTTGGTGCCGAAGCAATCGCTCGCCCAGTCCCGTGGCATTGGCTTCCTCCCTCACAGCGATTGCGTGACAGGCGGCTTCCCCAAGGCGGTGGCGGTCGCAGATCTCAATGGGGACGGCAGGCCTGACATCGTAGTTGCGAACCTCGGAGATGGCACGGTCTCGGTGTTCCTCAACAACGGTACGGGTGGGTTCGGCGTGAAGACCGACTTCGGGACTGGGTTCAACCCCTACTCGGTCGCCATCGGAGACGTGAATGGCGACGGGACGCCCGATCTTGCGGTCGCGAACTACGGCGAACACACGGTCTCCGTGTTGCTCGGAAACGGTGCGGGCGGGTTCGGCCTGAAGACCGACTTCGGGACCTCGAGCAACCCCCGCTCGGTCGCGATCGGCGACGTGAATGGCGACGGGAAGCCTGATCTCGTCGTCGCGAACTGGGGCGCGAACTCGGTTTCGGTGTTGCTCGGCAACGGCGCGGGCGGGTTCGGCGTGAAGACCGACTTCGGGACTGGGTTCAACCCCTACTCGGTCGCGATCGGTGACGTGAATGGCGACGGGAAGCCCGATCTCGTGGTCGCGAACTACGGCGGAAACACGGTCTCGGTATTGCTCGGAAACGGTGCGGGCGGGTTCGGCCTGAAGACCGACTTCGGGACCTCGAGCAACCCCCGCTCGGTCGCGATCGGCGACGTGAATGGCGACGGGAA
>CAIXRL010000752.1 GCA_903921835.1 Candidatus Eiseniibacteriota bacterium
CCCGCGGCCATTCCGCCTCGCGCCCGGGCCGCTGCGGCGCCCAGCCCGACGATCGCCGGCACGTTCTCGGTGCCCGCGCGCCGCCCGCGCTCCTGGCGGCCACCGTGCACGAGCGGGACGAGCGGCACGCGCCGGCGCACGAACAGCGCCGCGGCGCCGGGAGGCCCATGCAGCTTGTGGCCCGCCAGCGAGAGCAGGTCCGCCTGCCACGCATCGACGGACACCGGGAGCTTGCCGACGGCCTGGACGGCGTCCACGTGGAAGAGCGCTCCTGCGTGCTTCACCATCGGACCGATGTCGCCGAGGGGCTGGATCGCGCCGGTTTCGTTGTTCACCGCCATGATCGAGACCAGCGCGACGTCGTCGCCCAGGGCCTCGCGCACGTCGCCGGGATCCACGAGGCCGTTCGCCTGCACGGGCAGCACCGTGAGCGTGAACCCGCGCGACTCGAGGTGCAGCGCGGTCTGCAGCACCGAGAGGTGCTCGATCGCGGTCGTGACGATGCGCCGCCTTCCGGGCCCGGCGAGCGCGGCGGTGGCGCCCAGGAGCGCGAGGTTGTTCGCCTCCGAGCCGCTCGCGACGAACACGATCTCCTCGGACTGCGCCCCGACCAGCCGTGCGACCTCGACCCGCGCGGCCTCGACGGCCTCGCGCGCCGCCTCGCCGCGCGAATGGACACTCGAGGGATTGCCGAACGCGTCCTCGAGGTGCACTCGCATGGCCTCGAGCACCTCGGGCGCGGGCCGCGTCGTGGCGGCCGAGTCGGCGTACACCTGTCTCACGCGGGCGTCTCCACGTTGCCGAGGGTCTGGATGCTCACGCGTTGCGCCAGCGCACCCGCGATGCGCCGCAACTCGCGGGCATACGCACTGTCGGGCTGCGACGCCACGACCGGTGCGCCGTTGTCGCCGCCGTGGCGGACGTCGGAGTGCAGTGGAATCGAGCCCAGGAACGGCAGGCCGAGCGCGAGCGCGCGCTCCTCGGCGGTGTCGTGGCCGAAGATGTCGTGGCGCTCGTGGCAGCTGGGGCACGAGAACCAGCTCATGTTCTCGATCACACCCAGCACCGGAACCTGGAGCTTGTTGAACATGGCGACGGCCTTGACCGCGTCGTCGATCGCGACCGTGGATGGCGTCGTCACCACCACGGCGCCCGACACCACGGTCTGCTGGATGAGCGAAAGCTGCACGTCGCCCGTGCCGGGCGGCAGGTCCACGATCAGGTAGTCGCAGCCCTCCCAGTCCACGTCGGTAAGGAAGCTCTTGATCGCGCCGTGGAGCATCGGCCCGCGCCAGACCACGGCTTCGCCCTCTTCGACGAGCAGCCCCATCGACATGAAACGGATGCCGTGCGCCTCGAGCGGCACGATGCGGCCTTCGTGCGTGCGCGGCTGGCGGTTCACACCCAGCATGCGGGGCAGGTTCGGCCCGTAGATGTCGCCATCCAGCAGGCCCACCGTGGCGCCGGTCTGCGCGAGCGCGATGGCGAGATTCGCGGCCACCGTGCTCTTGCCCACGCCACCCTTGCCCGAGCCCACCGCGATCACGTGCGCGACTCCGGGCAGCGCCCGTCGGTCGGCGGACGGGTCGCGCGGTTTGCGCACGCGGCTGGTGCTGTTCAGCAGCACCTCGGTCACGCCGGGGATCGCGCTGACGGCACGCCGGCAGTTGCCCTCGATCTCGCTCTTGAGCGGACAGGCCGAGGTGGTGAGCACGAGCGTGAACGCGACCTTGCCGCCTTCGACGGTGACGGCCTCGATCATGCCCAGCGCCACGAGATCACGGTGCAGATCAGGATCCTGGACGGTGCCCAGCGCGGCGAGAACCTGCTCGGTGGTGACGTTCGACATGAACCCTCGTTCTGCCCGGGCGATCGGTGCGGCCCTCGCGCGGGTCAGCGTGTCCGGCGCCGCCGGGCGCGCTGCTCCCACCACTCGCGGGCACGATTGATTCCAATGGCGAGCAACACCGTCCCGGTGATCAGAAAACCGGCGACGAAGAGCCCGTAGAAGTACACCCGCGCTAGACCGCGATGACCCGCGTCACTCCCGGAAGCTTGTGCCGCAGGTAGCGCTCGATGCCGTTGCGCAGGGTCGTCGTCGAGCTGGAGCAACCCACGCACGAGCCCATGAGACGGATGGTCACGGTGCCGTCGTCCGTGACGCTGACGAGCTCGAGGTCCCCGCCGTCCGGCTGGACGACGTTGACCCGCAACAACTCCACGACCTTCGCGACTTCCTCACGCATGTGCCCTCCGGCCCCCCGCCCACGACCCTGCGCGCAGCCCGAAGCAGGCGCGCCGCCCGGCTGCCGGCAGGAGAACAAAGTACATTATGAACGCTGGCCGGCGACGTCAAAGCCGACCCCACCCCCCGGCCGGGAGAATTGGCCCGCTCGTGACCTTTGATGCGGCGAATGGCGAAGTCTGTTCGCCCCGAACACCACCAGGCGCGAGATCCCCCGCCGAACCCCGGACCTCCCGCCCCCCTCCGGCCACTCCACCACCTCGGCACGCTCTGGACTCAGGCGGCCGGTACGCCGTGCAATCCGGCCGGCACGCACTGTTTTCGTGGGCTGCGGGCCGACGGAGCGCAGGCACGCCGGGATCGCGCTCTGCGCCGACGCGCTCGACGTGAGCTTCCGAGCGCTGGACTCCGATCACGAAGCGCTCGCACGCGAGATGTGAGCCGGGGCGCTACCGGCGGAGTTCGCCGCCACGATCCGCATGAGCCACTGGACCACGCGCCTGGAGAAGGTCCCCGCGCGCGAGCGGCGCGGAGCGATCAGTGCCCCGGGCCCTCATCCGGACGGCCGTCCGGTCGTCCATCCGGGCGCCCGTCCCGGCGCCAGTCCGGTCGCCCACCTTGCGGCGTCGCTCCCGGCGGGGGCTTGATCGTCCACGTGAACATCAGCATCACGTAGGGCTTGAGCACGCGGTTGCGGGTGTCCTGCACGTACGAGTCGGTCACCGTGCGGCTGACGCTGCGGTTCTGGTCGAGGATGTCGGATGCGGTCAGCCGCAACTCGCCCGCCCGCTCGCGCAGGAACTTGCGCGCGAGACTCGCGTTCCACAGCACGATGTCCTCGCCATACCCGCCCGCAAACCCCTCCTGCAGCGTCTGGCTGAGCTCGTTGCGCACCACCAGGTCGTGCCAGAGCACGACGTTGAGCTTGAGGCCCGCCGACTGCGTGTACGAGCGCGAGTCGCTCGCCGCGGGCAGCGAGTTGCGCGTCACGTTCCAGCTGCCGGACCAGCTCATCGTGAAGTCCAGGTTCTCGCTGATGTTGCTCGCCAGTACGGCGCCACTCGTGGGCGCCCACGCGTCCGCGCGGTTGTACAGGCCGCCAACCAGTCCCGGCGTGCGCGACCAGCTGCCGCCGCCGCTCAGCGTGAACACACTCTTGACCCACGGCAACGAGCGGCTCACGGTCACGAACGAGTTCACCGTCCACTGCCCCGAGAGATTGACGGGCTGCACGAGTTGGCTGCCGGCCCGCAGCGTGTCGCCGCCGGGCAGAATGCTGTCCTGCATTGCCGTCACCGTCGAGTTGGCGACGTAGTCATCCGTGCGCTGCACCGAACCCATCACGAAGAAGCTGTGGCCCTTCGCACCGTTGGTGACGGCGTAGCGCACGGTGCCGGCCTGCACGTACGCGTCGCCCAGGTCCGGATTTCCGGTCGAGAGCTGCAGCGGGTTCGAGGAGTCCACCACGTCCTGCAGCTGCGAGATGGACGGCGCCCGCGTGGACGTGAAGTAGGAGGCCCGCAGGTTGCGCTCCCCCGTCAGGGTCCAGCCGAGCGTGAACGAGGGCAGCACGTTCGCGAACGAGCGGTCCAGCGACACCGGATGCGGCAGCCTTCGGTCGGAGGTCAGGCGGCTCGTCTCGAACGCGACGTTGGACATCAGGTTCAGGCTGCGCGTGCGGAACAGGTACCCCAGGCCGGCGTCCGTCGCGCTGCTCGTGCTCTGGTACGAGTTGGACTGCGTCGGGTCCGGTACGTCGTAGATCCCCGGGACGGCGCCGGGAACGAACGCGTTGTTGTCCGCGGTGCTGGTGGTGACGCGCGGGGACAGGTTCGCCTGGAGCATGCCCTTCGTGCCCAGCGGCTCGGTCCACATCAGCCGCGCGTTGGCGGAGCGCGAAACGGTGGCGATCCCCGTCCGGCGGTCCACGACAGCGAGGGTGGTGTCACCCCCCTGCGTCCACTGGTCCAGCGATTGCGTCGAGCTCGCTCCGTCCTTGTTCGTGTAGCCGACCTGCATGTCCAGCGACACCGTGCGGCGCGCCTTCGGGAAACGATGGCGGAGCACGAGGTGATCCGAGAGGTTGTCGCCCGTGGTGTGCGTGGCGGCGCCGGTGACCACGGAGGCGCGCGGCAGCCCGAGCGGGTCGGTATTCGTACCGGTCTGCGAGCCGCTCGCGTCGTTCGCCTGGAAGTAGAGCCGCGGCTCGTCGATCAGCGACGTCGACGGCGTGAAGTTGGCCTCGACCCGGGCGTCGTAGCGGTGGTTGGTGTTGCGATTCCGGGTGCTCGAGGCCTGGTCGTAGCGCGCGACGGAGTCCTGCGGCACCGCGTAGTCGCGCGCGATCGACTGGAGGTTGGCGTTGTCCGACAGGTTGTAGAAGTAGCTCTGCGTCACCGTGTACTTCGTCCCGAAGCTCTTCATCAGGTTGGTGCCGAGCGCGGTCGTGGTGGAGACGCCGTCCTGCTGCCCGACCAGGAAGCTGCTGCCGCCACCGGGCCCGCCCGGGCCGCCGCCGGGGCCGCCACCGCCGAAACCACCCTGCCCGCGTCCGCCGCTGCCGCCGCGCCGGCCGCTGCCGCCGAAGCCGCCCCCGCCCCCACCGCGCTGGCCCTGCGAGCTGAGCACACCGAGCAGGTCCTGCTGCGCGAAGTTCTGCTGGTTCACGTTGTCGGCGAGTCCGATGACCGACGCGCGCAGGTCGCCGCGCAGCAGGTTGCCGTTGCCGCCGGCCAGGTATCGGTCGTCACCGCCCGGTCCGCCGTACGCCTTGCCGAACTGCCCGCGGCGCCGGTCGGCGCGCAGCACGACGTTCATCGTCTTGACCGCGTTGCCGTCGTCGAAGCCCGTGAACTCGGACTGGTCGCTCTGCTTGTCGAACACCTGGATGCGGTCGATCACATCCGCGGGCAGGCTGTTGAGCGCGATGGAGGGGTCCTGCCCGAAGAACGGCTTGCCGTCCACGAGCACCTGCTGCACCTGCTCACCGTTGTGCTTGACGGTGCCATTCTGCACGGTCACGCCGGGCATCTTCTCGATCAGGTCGCCCGCCGTGGCGTCGGGGTTCGTGTGGAACGCACGCGCGTTGAACTCGGTGGTATCCGCGTGCACCATCGCGGGCGGCACGGCGCCGACGACCTCGAACGGCTTCAGGGGCAGCGCCGACGTGGACATCACGAGCGCACCGAAGTCCTGCTTCGCCGCGCTCAGCGTGACGTCCTGGCGCAGCACCGCGTAGCCCATCCTCTGGGCCTCGATGCGATACGCGCGCAGGGCCAGCCCCGGCACCGCGATGGCGCCGTCGTCCCCGGTGAACAGCGTGTGCACGTCGGTGCTGTCGGCGAGCGCGTGAACGCGGACCTGCGCCTGCGAGACAGGAGCGTGCGCCCGGCTGTCCACGAGCCGGGCGCGCAACGTCGCGGCACCCGCGGGCGCGACCACCGCAACAGCGAGCGCCAGCGCCACCGCGGTGAGCGCGATCCCGCTCTGCGTTCCCGCTGTTCCCCGACGCGTCGGCGTCCCTGCGCTCACGAAGCGACCCCCCGGCCCGGCGCCACGGCGCACCGCCGCGGGCTCCCTATCGTGACGAACGGGCGGCGCGAGGGTTCCCGCCCCCGCGCCGCCCGCTTGCCGCCGCGAAGAAGCTCAGCGTACGACGATCACGCGCCCCGTGCGCGTTCCCTCGCGCGTGGCGACGCGCACGAGGTACACACCGGGCGCAGCGGGCGCGCCGCCGGCCGACGCGCCGTCCCAGCGCGCATCGTGCTCGCCCGCGGCCAGCGCCTCGTCGAGCAGCGTCGCGACGCGGCGACCCGAGACGTCCAGCACATCGACGCGCACCCGCGCGGCGGCCGGCAGTGCGAAGCGCACGGTGAGCGCCGCGCCCCCGCCGGCCACGAACGGGCTCGGACCGGGCGTGCGGATCGCGAACGCGGGCGGCGCGGGCGGCAGCACGCCCGCGGTGACGGGTGCGAGCGTGCTGACGCCGACAGCGCTCGTCGCCGAGGCGGGCAGCACGCAGTCCACGTAGACGTCCGCGAGACCGCCCTGCCGGATCACCTGCGAGATCGCGCCACCCGTCGCCGAGAAAGTCGAGTCGTGATCCGCGAGCACGAACCGGATGCGCGCGTGGTCCCACGCCTCGCCGTACCGGTTGACCAGCGTCACCGAGTTGGAGCCGGAGCTGCCGTCGTTGCGCGCCGCCCACCCCACCCCCAGCGAGTCCACGGCCTTCGTGTTCAGCGTGCTCGCGAAGTGCATCGGACCCGGCGACATGACGCCGTTGTGCACCCGGAAGATGCGAAACGCGCGATAGTCGATCACCGAGCGACAGCCCAGGTTGAACGGCGTCGCGGTGCGCGGCGTGAGCGAGTTCTCTGCGACCCCGTGGTTGTGTCCCCAGATGGCGCCGTCCACTCCCAGCGTGGTGACGTTGATCTGCGAGAAGTTCGCGCCCGCTCCACCCGTGCCCGTCGTGCCGCCGAAGTCGTAGTGATAGAACAGCAGCTTGTGCGTGCCCGCGGCCTGGGCCGCCAGGTCGGCCTGCAGCCACGTCATCTGCTCGGGCGTGAAGCTCTGCGCGCCCCAGATGTCCTGCCGGTAGTGGTCGTAGGAGCCGTTGTTGATGTAGGCCTCCAGCCCGACCACGTGCAGCGGCCCGTAGTCGAACGTGTAGTCCTGCGAGTGGTACGGATCGCCGGCGGGCGGGTTCTCCAGCCATTTCCACCCGAAGTAGCGCCACCAGTTCTTGCGCGACGTGCCGTCGGGCGGCGTCGTGGCGCCCCAGCCGCCGATATCGTGGTTGCCACTCGAGAGCCACACCGGCGCGTCGAGGTTGTTGAACATCGCCTGCGCGCGGCCCATCTCGAACATCCCGAGGTACTCCTCGAGCTCACCTTCGTTCACGAGGTCCCCGGTGTGAATGACGAACTCGGGATGGATGACGTTGAGGTCCTCGATCACCGCGTCGAAGTCTGCCATCCCGGTGGTATCCGAGACGTTGATGCTGCCGCCGCTCGAGAGCGAGTGCTCCGGCAGGTGCGTATCCGTGATCTGCGCGAAGTAGTAGTCACCCTGGTACGCGCTCAGCACGCGCACGGCATGGCGCGCCGTGTCGGCCGCGGTCGAGTCCGATGCCAGCACCAGCGCGTACGTTTCCTCGGGCGTGCCCGGGGGCACGCTGAACGTCAGCTCCCAGCGGCCCTTCGTCGGCTGCCACGCGCCGCCAGCCGCGGTGAGCGGCACGTTGAGCGCGCCGTACGCCAGCGACGCGCCCCAGCCGGTCGCGCCGCCCGGCGCGTTCGCCCACACCGTGAACGCATCCCCGGGCCGCGCCAAAGCCGGCAGGCTCGGCAGCGGCTTGAGAATGATGGTGAGCGTATCGCCGTAAGTATATGCGTGCGAAATGGATGGCATCATCGTGCAAGCGACAAGTAGAGCGCTGGCGAGCAGGGTGCGAAGGCGCATGTCGGGGGACTCCGGGTGAGTCGGGGCAGGTGAACAGGCGCGTGGGGTGCCGCACGAGACTGAGTGTTGCAACAAGCTTGCACCCTGCAGGCCATCCGTTGCAAGGGCACCGGCGACAGGGCACGCGACGGCAGAGCACGCGGCGACCCCGGTCCCGGGCCGGGAGGAATGCGTCCCTGCGCGCCCTCGCGGCAGCACGCGCCACGCGGGATGAAGACGGCTTCGCATCCGTGTGCCACAGTGCTCGCAGGCAATCCTGCCAGGGAGGGGACCATGAACCCGATTCCCGTCGCATGGCTCGTCACGTGGGGAGCCCTGCGCGCGCAGACCCAGTCGCCTGAGCCTGCCGCTCGAGACTTCGTCGCGACCACACCCCCCACCGCCGTCACACGGATTGCCGAGGCGTATACGGAGCGGTCGCTTTCGGGCCTGAACTCGCTGCTCAGCGCGGATTTTCGTTTCCACTTCTCCGAGGGTGATTCGGCCGGGATCGCCTACGCGCAGGGCTTCTCGCGCGCGAACGAGCTCAACGCCGCCCGTGCGATGTTCTTCGGCGTGCCGGGCGACACGATGAGAGCGCGCCCGGACAGAATCGCGGTGAACTCAGGACCCATTGAGGAAGGCGTCGACCCCGAACACCCGGACTCCACACGCCAGTACCGCCTCGCGATCGCGCACGACTTCCAGCTCCGGATGGTGTTTCTGAGCGACTCCACCGAGGTCATAAGCCGGAACGCGATCCAGATCTTCCACGTCGTGCGCGGGGACGCCGCCGTCCGCATGCCCGGGCAGGCCGCGGACACGACGCACTGGTACGTCCGCCGCTGGCTCGAGGATCTGGACGCGGTCACGATCTCGCTCGGCAAGGTCGATGGGGAGTGCGGCGGCGGTCCGGCGGAGAACGAGCCGCTGTCGGCCGTGCCAGCCCTCGTCGGCCTGCGCGCCATCGGCGTGCCGCTCTGCCCCACGCTCAAGGTGCTCTGCGACCTGCCGGGCTCGGAGGCGGCGCTGCTCGAGGTCTATGACATCCAGGGCCGCCGTCTCGCTGAGCGCACGGTCACGCCGCAGTCCCCCGGCAGCGTCCTGGCCGAAGCAGGCGGTGGGCAGCACGTCAAGCCCGGCGCCTACTGGGTGAGGCTCGTGCAGGGCAGGCGTCCGCCGGTCACGCGGATGGTGATGGTGGCGCGGTAGCGTTCGCGGAGTGCCCGCGCGCCCAGGCCGTCGCGCGTGTTCGCGAGGGGACGCCCATGGGCGCTCCGAACCCGACGAGGCGTCGCTCCCTACACCCGCACGGCCCCGCGATCGCACTCAGCCCGGGCGCTTTGCTCCCTCGCCGCGCTCGCGCGGATACCAGCGCCTGCCCACCAGCTCGTCGGGCAGGTGCTGCTGGTCCCTCGCCCCCTCGGGATCGTCATGCGCGTACGCGTAGCCGCGGCCATAACCCAGGTCCTTCATGAGCGCGGTGGGCGCGTTGCGGATGACGAGCGGCGGCGGCAGCGAGCCGCTCTCCTCCACCTCCGCCATCACCGCCTTGAAAGCCGTGTACGTGGCGTTCGACTTGGGCGCCAGCGCGAGATGCACGACCGCCTGCGCGATCGAGAGGTCGCCCTCGGGGCTGCCGAGCTGGTGGTACGCCTGGAACGCGGCCGTGGCGATGAGCAGCGACTGCGGGTCGGCCTCCCCCACGTCCTCGCTCGCGAAGCGCACCAGCCGCCGCGCGATGTACAGCGGCTCCTCGCCCGCGGCGAGCATGCGCGCGAACCAGTACAGGCCCGCGTCCACGTCGGAATCACGCAGCGACTTGTGCAGCGCGCTGATGAGGTTGAAGTGCTCCTCGCCCGCCTTGTCGTAGCGCAGGTGCCGGCGAGCGAGCGCCTCGCGCACGTCGTCCACCACAATGCCGCGCCCCGTGGCCTCGGCGTTCGCGGCGGCGATCTCCAGCGTGGTGAGCGCGCGGCGCGCGTCGCCGTCGGCGGCCGCCGCAAGCAGGTCGAGCGCCTCGCTCTCGGCCGCGACCCTGCCCGCCAGTCCGTGCTCGGACGTCAGCGCCCGCTCCAGCAAGACGCGCACATCGGGCGCCTCGAGCTCCTTGAGCACCAGCACCCGGGCGCGCGACAGCAGCGCCGAGTTCACCTCAAAGCTGGGGTTCTCGGTGGTGGCGCCGATGAACACGATGTCGCCGCGCTCGACGTGCGCGAGGAACGCGTCCTGCTGCGCCTTGTTGAAACGGTGGATCTCGTCCACGAACAGGATCGTGGACTTGCCCGTGCGCCTGCGGTGCTGCGCCGCGAGCGCCATGACCTCCTTCACTTCCTTCACGCCCGAGAGCACCGCCGAGAGCTGCACGAACGGCACCCCCGCCGTGCGCGCGACCAGGCGCGCGATGGTGGTCTTGCCGGTTCCGGGCGGCCCCCAGAGCACGATGCTCGACAGGTGCCTGCCGTCGCGCATGAGCGCGATGGGACTGCCGGCGTGCAGCAGGTGCGGCTGGCCCACCAGCTCGTCGAAGGTGCGCGGGCGCAAGCGATCGGCGAGCGGGGCGGTGGGGCCCGGCTCCTCGGGCAGCGCGCCGAACGCCGCCGCGCCGGAGGGCGCTGCGTCTCCGAACAGGTCGCTGCTCACGGGCGGCTCGCTTCCTCGGGCGGCGCGGGGAACAGCGACGGCTCCGGCGCGGCCGCGGCCTTCGCTGCGACACGCGCAGCGGGCCTGGTAACGAGGGGGGCGGTGACAACCGCGGGGACCGGCGCGACCGCAGCCGCGGTGTGCAGCGCCGCGGCAGGCCGCAGGCGATCCGCGAGCAGGCGCACCGCCTCCTCGACGCTCTCCGGGCGCCCGAGGGACAGGCCCTCCGCCTCCAGCGCCTGGAACAGTTCCGCCAGCACCGGCGGCTCGAGGTTGGTCGCCTTGAGCAGCGCGGGATCGCGGAAGATCTCCGCGGGCGCGCCCTTGGCCAGGATCTCGCCCCCCTGCTTGAGCACGTAGACCATGTCCGCGAGCTGCGCCACCAGCGGCACGTCGTGGGTTGCCACCACCAGCGAGACTCCCTGTTCGCGCGTGAGCGTGTTGAGCAGCCCGACGATCTCGCCCCGCGAGACGGGGTCGAGGCCCTCGAAGGGCTCGTCCAGCACGAGCAGCTCGGGCTCCAGCACCAGCGCGCCGGCGAGCGCGACCTTGCGCCTCTCGCCGCCCGAGAGGTAGTGGCAGACCTTGTGACGCAGGTGCTCGATGCCGACACGGCGCAGCGCCGCGGTCACCTTCTGGTCCACCTCCGCCTCGGTGTAGCCGTAGTTGCGCGGGGAGAACGAGACGTCGTCGAACACCGTGGGCGCGATGATCTGCTCCTCGCTGTTCTGCAGCAGCACGCCGACGCGCTCGCGGATCTTGGAGAAGCTGCGCGCGGGGTCCACGCCGAAGACGCGCACCTCGCCCTCCTGCGGCGCCAGCAGTCCGAGGATGTGATACAGGAGCGTGCTCTTGCCGCAGCCGTTCGGCCCCAGCACGACGATCCGCTGGCCGCGCTCGACCACGAAGTCCAGGCCGCACAGGTGCACCGACGTGCGATCCGGATACGTGTGCCGCACGCACGAGACGTGGACGATGATGTCGCTCATGTGCGCGGCACTCCCGAGAGGTACAGCGACGACAGCAGAATCCACACGACCAGAGCCAGCACCCAGGCATCCTCCTCGCGCACCTCGAGCCAGTGCCGGCAGCCGCAGATGCGCCCCGAGTGCCCGCGCAGGTGCATGACCTGGTAGAGGCGCTGGCTGCGCTCGAAACCATAGAGCACCACGGTACCGACCGCCTCCCCCATCATGCTGGCGCGACGGCGCAACGGCCCTTCGAGCGCGCCGCGCAGGAAGAGCGCCTTCCACAACCGCTCGATGCGATCGAGCAGCGTGAAGACGGCGCGATAGGTGAGGAAGAGGCCGTCGCCGAGCGCACGCGGCATCACCCGCGAGATCGGGGCGAAGAGGTCCGGGTACGGCGTGGTGCCCACGAGCCACAGCGCGATCAGGCTCGAGATGACGGGCCTCATCCCGAGCACGAGCGCGTCGACGAGGTGCCCGTGCCAGCTGGCCAGGACGAAGAGGAGCGCGAACAGGATCGGCGTCGTGGCGGCGGCGAGGATGAGGCGCGGGGGCAACTGCGCGGTGACCGTGAGTGCGATCGCGGTGACCAGCAGGACCGCGAGCGCCGGCCAGCCGGGGGCGAACACCGCCGCCCCGACCGCGGCGAGCGCGGCCAGCAGCTTGGTGAACGCGCTCGCCCGATGCCACACCGAGCGCCCCGCGCTCGCGAGATAGTCCACCTGCGCGAACGTGTTGATCACGGCTTCACGCCCTCCGGCGACGGCGCGGGCGTTCCGGCGGACCGCGGCAGCAGGTCGGGTCGCACGCGTTCGAGGAAACCTGCGAGACCGTACCCCAGCAGCGCCTCCACGCCCACCGCCAGCCCCAGCAGCGGCACGAGCACGGCCACCAGCGCCCCGCCCTTGAACCAGACCAGCGCGTGCGCGATTTCGTGGTCGCGCGCGGACTGCGGCGCGACCCGCACGGACAACCACAGCATGCCGATCCACAGGGCGCTGGAGAACAGTTGCGAGATGGCCGTCGCGGCGGCCATCGCCCCGGGAGGCTTCAGCCACGCGACCAGCGAGCAGTACAGCGGCCTCGCCAGCGCGGCGCCCGCGCCGAGGACGAGCGTGTTGAGTCCGATCACCGTGAAGCCACCCTGGCCCAGCAGCGCCAGGATCACCGTGACGACGAAGCTGACCTGGAGCGCGCCCGCCGCGCCGAGCAGCACGCCGATGGGCCCGGCCAGCGTCATGCAGTAGTCGAATGCGGTGATGGGCATCGGGATCGCCATGACCGCGAGCATGATGCCGCCCAGGGCGCTCTGGAAGGCGATCTGCTGCGGGCCCTGGTGGCGCGTGAAGCGCCCCGAGAGCGCCAGCACAAGCACGGCCAGTATCGCCCCGAGGATCCAGACCAGGGGCGGCAGCACGCCGTCGGGAATGTGGAGGTGCGACACGTCGGCCAGCCCTGCTTCCTCTCCGCGGTCCCGCCGCTCTACTGCGTCCACGCCAGCGTGACGCCGGCGGCCCGCGCACCTGCAGCGTCCAGCACTTCCAGACAGGCCGCCAGCGTCGCGCCGGTCGTCATCACGTCGTCCACCACCAGTACGCGCCGGCCCGCCAGCCACGTGCGCCTGCGGACCACGAAGGCACCCGCAACGTTGGCGCGCCGGGCGGTCTCGCCAAGCCGCGCCTGTGGCTGCGTGTGGCGCACGCGGGCGAGCGCGCCCGGCAGGCGCGGGGCGCCGAGGGCGTTCGCGAGCGCGTCCGCCAGCGCCGCCGCCTGATTGTAACCGCGTTCGCGTTCCCGCGCCGGGTGGAGCGGCACCTCGAGCACGAGGTCCGGTCGACGCCACGCCACGGGCACCGCCGCGGCCAGCGTGCGTCCGAGCGGCACGGCCAGGGCGGGCCGGCCGCCGTACTTGAGCGCGTGCACGACCTGCGCGGCGTGATCGTCGAACACCCACGGCGTGAACACGCGCTGGCCCGCATGACGCGTGCACCCCGTGGGCTCGCGGCCCGCAACCAGGCAGCGCGCGCACAGCGGCGTGCGCAGGCGCGGAATGCGCGCGCGGCACGCGGCGCACAGGTTGTCGGGCCCGTCGGCGCGCTCGTAGTGCTCGCGCATCGTGTCGTAGTCGCGCGCTTCGCA
>CAIXRL010000753.1 GCA_903921835.1 Candidatus Eiseniibacteriota bacterium
ACGAGCACGCGCACCAGCCGCCCGCCAACATCGTAGACGCCGATGCGAACCCGGCCAGGTCGCGCGATCGAGTAGCTCACCGCGGTGGCGCCGCGCGACGGATTCGGCGCGGGCGGGCGCAGGCCCTCGACCAGCGGCCGCACGACGTCATCGCCCACCCCCACCGGCGGCTGGCGGAACTCCAAAGCCCAGACGCCGTTGAGCACCGACGCGCCAGCGTCTTCTTCTCCCCCGCAGGCGACGACGCGGTGGCCGGCGGACTGGTAGAAGACCCCGTACCACCACCCACTGCGCGCCACAGGCTGCGGGCCGGCAGGCGTCAGGGAGGTCCAGGTCGCCGGGCCGGAGAGCGAGAGTGCCCAGGTATCGCTGTAGGCACCCATGAGGTCCATGCCTCCGATCAGGACCAATCGATCGCGATCCGAATCGTAAACGGCATTGCTTACCCGCGGGCTCGGCGGAGTCCCCGCCGTCGGCAGTTGCGCCCAGGTGGGTGTACCGGCCAGCGAAAGCGTCCAGACGTCGTTGAGGGCGTTGGTGCCGTCGTATCCCCCGAACATGACGAGGCGATCGCGCAGCGAGTCGCAGACGGTGGCCGTGTAGGATCGAAAACTCGGCGGCGTGCCTGCGGGCGTCAGCCGCGTCCAGGCGGGGGCACCCGAAAGTGACCACGCCCAGATTTCGTTTCGGGTCCCGGAGGCGTCCGCTCCGCCGTACACGAGCATGCGATCGCGCACCGGGTCGTAGATCGCCTTCCACGAGTCACGCGGAGTCGGTAATGCGCCGTCGGGCGACAGTTGCGTCCACGTGGGCGTGCCCGCAAGTGTCAGCGCCCAGACGTCATTGTGATAGACGTCCGAAGCGTCCCTTCCCCCGAACCACAGGAGACGGTCGCGCACGGGGTCGTAAGCCGCGCTGGGGTTGTTGCGGCCGGTCGGTGGCGTGCCCGTGGCGGACAGTTGCGTCCAGCGTATGGCGCCGGTGAGCGAGAGCCCCCAGACGTCGTTGTACATCTTGCCGTCCGAGCCTTCCCCGCCGCAGACCAGCATGCGCTCGCGCGCCGAATCGTAGGCGACGGCGGGTTCCCAGCGCCCCGACGGCGGCGTGCCGAGCACCGTCCACGCCGGGGAGCCCGACAGGTCCAGCGCCCACGTGTCGTTGAGGAAGCTGCCCCGGTCGTACCCGCCGAAGATCACCATGTCGTCGCTTCTGGGATCGTAGACCCCGCTATGGCAGCACCGTCCGGAGAGGGACGCGCCCGTGGTCGCGAGTTGCAGCCACGCCGTGCCTCCCGCCAGCGAAAGCGCCCAGACGTCCTCGAGGTAGTTCGAGTCGTAGCCGCCGAACACCACCATCCGGTCGCGGATGGGATCGTAGATGGCGCTGTGATACGTGCGCGTCTCCGGCCAATCGCCCGACGGGTTCAGTTCCGTCCACGCGGGCTCGCTGCCCAGCGACAGCGCCCAGGGCGCACCCCAGTCCCCGCCCGTGTCCCCGCCGTAGATCACCATGCGGTCGCGCACCGGGTCGTAGATCGCGCTTTGCCCGAACCGCGCATCCGGCCCGTCGGCGACGAAGATGGCGCTGCTGAGGAGGATGGCAATGGCGTGGAAGTCGTAGGAAACGGCCTCTTTGCAGCGGGCGGGGAGAAGTCGGGCTGGTACTCCATCTGGCCATCATCAGCGGCATCTCCAAGCTCAGCG
>CAIXRL010000754.1 GCA_903921835.1 Candidatus Eiseniibacteriota bacterium
CCGCGCGGGGCGCGGGCCGCGCGGGGCGCGCAGGGGCTACGACAGCAGCGGCCGCCCCGCGAAGGGCGGCCGCGCTGAAGAGCTGGCGCCGTGGAGCTGCTACCGCAGCAATACGAGCCGCTGCGTCCGCGTGCCCTGCGCCGTGTGCAACCTCACCATGTAGAGCCCCGCGCCCGCGCGGGTCCCGCCGGCGCCGTATCCGTCCCACGTCCAGCTGTGCGAGCCGGCCGCGAACACGCCGGCGTACTGGCCGACGCGACGGCCGCCCACGTCGAGCACCTCGATGCTCGCCTGGCCCGCCGCCGGCAGCGAGAAGTTCAGGCCCACCGCGCCCGACGCCGGGTTCGGCGCCGGCGGCGCCAGCGCGAGCCGCGCCGGTCCACCGGCGCTCACGCCCGTGCTCTGCGAGCCGATTGCAAACCCGCTGTCGCTGATCGCGACGCCGAAGTTGATGGCATGGTCGTACGCGACGACACGCACGAACGCGCTGTCCGTCGCGAGCGCCGGCACCGTCCACGTCCATGAGCCGCTGTTCGGCAGCGCGCCGGCGAGCAACATCCAGCCGTATGCGGGGCCCAGCGGCGCGAGGAACACGTCCACGGAGTCCACGCCGACGTTGTCCGACGCGGTCCACGTGATGTCCACGTTGTCGCCCGGGCTCAGCCGCTGGCCGCCCTGCAGCGATGTAAGCGCGACGACGGGCGATGTCGCGTCGAGGAAGCTCGCAGCGAGCGTGTGGTTCGCGACGACGTTGGTGAACTGCCAGGCCGTGAGCGCGCCCTGCGGGACACCGTCCACGAGGAGGTCCTGCACCGAGCAGCCGGCGAGCGGCGTGATCGTGAAGCCCGGGTTCGCACCCTGCGCCTCGTTCAGGATGCCGGCCGGTGACACTGCGCCACCGAGGCCCGCCGAAGCCGTGACCGTCCAGTAGTCCACGGTGAAGCCCGTCGCGCTCGAGTCCGCGCCCAGGTTGCCCGCGGCGTCGTGCGCACGAACACGCACGCGTCCCGCGGTCGTCGCCTGCGCCGGCACGCTCCAGGCGTACGAGCCCGAGTTGGCGATACCCGTCGCGATCGCGCTCCACGTCGAGCCGCCGTCGCTCGACCACGCGAGGTCCACGGTGGTGACGGCAACGTTGTCGGTCGCCGTCCAGGTGATCGGGTGGCTCGAGCCAACCTTCCAGTCCTCGCCGCCATCGGGCGAGACCATGCTGGCCAGCGGCGCGACCAGGTCCCCGGGCGCCGTGCCCGAGTTGATGAACGTGTCCGCGAAGCCGGTGCCACGGATCGTATCGACGCCCGCGCCTTCCCAGGTCGCGGAGATGACGATCTGGTTGTTCGATACCTTGTCCCAGGTCGCGTTCGGCGCCACACCTGAACCGGTCTCGGTCCAGTAGGTGTGAACGCTGTGGTTGTGCAAACGGGTGAGCGCAGACGCGGTCGGGTGTCCGTACGAGTTGCCGTTGCCGCACGAGATCACCGCCACCTTCGGCGTGGTCGCGTTGAGCCAGTCGTCCCAACTCGAGGTCGCGGAGGCGTGGTGGTGCACCTTGTAGACCTCGACGGGGCCGGTCTCGGGACCGACCGTCGTCTCGATGTTCTTGTAGCTGCCGCTGACCTGGCCCGGCAGGTCGCCGCCGAAGGTCATGTCGAACTCGCCGTAGCTGATCTTCAGGACCATGCTGAGCGTGTTCTCCTCGGTGGAGGACTGTCCGGCCCCTGCAAGGTCGATGCACTTGATCCGCACGGGATGCGCCGAAAGCGAGTCGAGCGTGATGACCTGGTTCTTCACCATCGTCTTGCGGTGCGCCCCGAGCGCCGTCACGTAGGACGTGTACGCGCCCGTCGTGTACGAGCCGCCGCGATCCCACCCGTTGGTGATGGCGATGCCGCCACTCACGATCGACGGGGTCCCGCCCAGGTGATCGGAGTGGTAGTGGCTGCAGAAGTGATGATCGATGGTCGTGACGCCGAGGGCCTGGAGCTGCTGTACAACGGTCTTGCCCATGGCTCCGGTGCCCCCGGGGCCGTCGTCGAACATCACCACCTGTCCGAGCGGGGTGATCATGACCGCGCCATCGCCCTGGCCGACGTCGAGGTGGATGATCTGGAGCCTGCCATTGGGCGTGACGGCGAAGGCACTGACGGCCGTCGTGAGCGAGAGCAGCAGGCAGGCGCCCAGGGCGCGCAGATGTCGAACGGGGGGCATCGCATCTCCATGGCTCCAGAGACGCGGAATCCAGCGCGATCGGGAACCGTCGGGGGTCGGTAACCCGGAACATGGGGTGTTCGAGGGCCGGATCTCCGGGTCAGGAATCCGACATCCAAAATCATATCATCCTGCCGCCCGAGCAGGTCAACACATCATGAAAAGACTGTTGCTATTGCGCGTGGCGTCTCACGGATGGACCGGGCGATTTGCCCGACCCGGCGCCGAAGGCGACAGCGACCGTCGCACGCGGGCGGCCGAATCGCTCACGCGCCCCCGCTCACGCCGGCCGCTTCGGCCCACCCAGCAGCTTCTCGCGACCCACCAGCAGCAGAAGCAGCGTCAGCACCGCAAACGGCAGCACGCTCAGCAGGTCCGCGTGCGGGCCGCCGTAGAATGGATTGCCCGTCTCGGCCCAGTGCTGCAGCGTCCCGTCGGTCTTCTCCAGCACGCCCGCGAGGAACGCGATGCCGATGCCGGCGATGGCGCCGCCCGCGATGTAGCCGCTCGCCATGAGCACGCCGGGGCTCTTGTCGCCCTCGGCGACGAGCTGGTCCTCGGAGAGGTCGCGGTGCGCGAGCTCCTTGCGCCGAGCGCGGTCCACGAACCAGCGCACCGCACCGCCGATCAGGATCGGCGAGCTGGACGACAGCGGCAGGTAGACGCCGACGGCGAACGCCAGAGACGGAATGCCGGAGAGTTCGAGCACGACCGCGATCATCACGCCGAACAGCACGAGCCCCCACGGCAAATGCCGGTCGAGGATACCGCGGATGATGTAGCTCATCAGCGTGGCCTTGGGCGCGTCGAACTTGTGCACCGTGGTGCCGTCGGGGCGCCTGTTGAACTGGCCGTTGATGCCCGGGTCCACGAGCCACACGGCGCGGCCCGCGCCATCGACCAG
>CAIXRL010000755.1 GCA_903921835.1 Candidatus Eiseniibacteriota bacterium
ACCGGCGGCGGTCCTGTCGCCGTGGCGCTCGCGGGCCAGCTGTTCTCGTGTGCCGCGAGCGTGGCCGCACCGGTGATGGTGACGCTCCTGCTCACGAACATCGCGCTGGCGATCCTCAGCCGCGCGGTGCCCCAGTTGAACGCCATGATGGTGTCGTTTCCGCTGACCATCGGCGTCGGCCTGATCATGTTCGCCGTCTCGCTGCCCAACGTCTCCACCGTCGTCGCGCGCTGGGTCCAGGAACTGCCCGTCAGCGTCAACGGCCTGCTCGTCCCCTTCCAGCACTGACGCGGAGTCCAGATGGCCGAGAACGAAGACGGCCAGGAAAGATCAGAGAGCCCGACCGCGAAACGGCGGCAGCGGGCGCGTGACGAGGGCCAGATCGCCCGCAGCGTCGAGCTGTCGGCGGCCGCGTTGCTCCTCGCCGGCGCAGGTTCGATCGCCATGTCGGGAGGGACCTCGCTCGCGAACTTCGCCCAGCGCGTCCTGCGCGAGTCCGCGGGCGCCCTGTCCTCGGGCCCGCTGACGCCGGCCGGCGGGGCGAACGTGCTGCGCACCGTGGTGCTGGGACTCGTGACCGCGCTGCTGCCGTTCTTCGCGGGGGTCGCCATGGTCTCCATCGGGGTGGGCCTGTTCCAGTCGCGCGGCGTCGTGTCGTGGACGCCGGTGAAGCCAAACCTCGGCAAGCTCAATCCCGCCGCCGGACTGAAGCGCCTGCTGAGTCTCGATGCGCTCGTCAACGCCCTCAAGTCCATCCTCAAGCTCACCGTGCTCGGACTGGTGACGTGGACCGTGGTGCGCCGTGCCTGGCCCGAGCTGATCTCGCTCGCCGAAACCGGGCCCGTCGCGGTCATGGCGGTCACGAAGACGCTCGGCCTGCGGCTCGTCTTCATGACCGGGTTCTCGTTCCTGCTGATCGCGGTCGCGGACTACGCCTATCAGGTCGTGCGCCTCGAGAAGAGCCTGAAGATGAGCAAGCAGGAGGTCGTCCTCGAGCACAAGGAGTCGGAAGGCGATCCGCAGATCAAGGGCCGCATCCGGCAGTTGCAGCGTCAGCGCGCGCGTCAGCGCATGCTCCAGGCCGTGCCGCGTGCGGACGTCGTGATCACGAACCCGACGCACGTCGCGGTCGCGCTCCAGTACGACCCCGAGGTATCTCCGGCGCCCATCGTGCTGGCACTGGGTGAGCGCATGCTGGCCGAGCGCATCAAGCAGATCGCGCGCGAGGCCGGGGTGCCACTGATCGAGAACAAGCCGGTGGCGCGCGCGCTGCTGGCGACCTGCGTCGTCGGCAAGCCGATCCCGCCGGGGCTCTACACGGCCGTCGCCGAGATCCTGGCCTTCGTCTACCGCCTGCGCAACCCGCAGTACGGCCGTGACGCCGCCGTGAGGCAGGCCGGGTGAGCACCGTCACCCTTCCCGCGGCCACCGCGGCCGTCACCACGTCCGGCGGCGGACACGCGGGCGCGGGCGCGATCCGCACGCCGCACGCGGCTGCCCAGAGCGCGGCCGTGCCCAGCGCGGCGAGGCGGATCTTCGCCGGCAACGGCGAGATGCTGCTCGCGATCGGCGTCGTCACCGTCGTGGCGCTGCTGGTCATGCCGCTGCCGCCGTTCCTGCTCGACGCGCTTCTGGCGACCTCGCTGGCGCTCAGCCTGGTCGTGCTGCTCGTCACCATGTCGAGCCGCGACCCGCTCGAGTTCAGCATCTTCCCCAGCCTGCTGCTGCTGATCACGCTGCTCCGGCTGGGCCTCAACGTCAGCAGTACGCGCCTGATTCTCAGCACGGGGCACGCGGGGCAGGTCATCGCGGCGTTCGGCAACTTCGTCATCGGCGGCAACGTCGTCGTCGGTCTCGTCATCTTCCTCATCCTGGTCGTGATCAACTTCATGGTGATCACCAAGGGCGCGGGCCGTGTCGCCGAGGTGGCGGCGCGCTTCACCCTCGACGCCATGCCCGGGCGCCAGATGAGCATCGACGCCGACCTGTCCGCGGGGATGATCGACGAGGCCGAGGCGCGGCGCCGCCGCGACGAGATCAGCCGCTACGCCGACTTCTACGGCTCCATGGACGGCGCCGCGAAGTTCGTGCGTGGCGACGCGGTCGCCGGCCTGGTGATCACCGGAATCAACCTGGTCGGCGGTTTCATCATCGGCATGACCCAGCAGCACCTGAGCGCGGGCGACGCGCTCCGCCAGTACAGCTCGCTCACGGTCGGCGACGGCCTCGTGACCCAGATCCCGGCGCTCATCGTGAGCACGGCCTCGGGCCTGCTGGTGACCTACGGATCCAACGGCACCGCCATGGCGCCGAACATTGCCGCTCAGCTCACGCGCGATCCGCGCTCGCTGTGGAGCGCCGCGGGCATCCTGACCCTGTTCGGGCTGGTGCCGGGGCTGCCGTTCCTGCCCTTCCTCCTGCTCGCTGCCGCGTCGGCCGGCGTGGCGTACTGGGCCGGCCAGCGCAACGCGCGCCGGGAGGACGACGCCGAAACGGAGACCCGGGCCCGCGCCGAAGGCGCGGCGGCGCCCGCGGGCGCACCCGCCATGCGCGAGGTCCTCGCGGTCGAGCCGCTCGAACTCGAGATCGGGTACGCGCTGATCCCCCTCGTCGACGAGTCGCAGGGCGGCGACCTGCTCCAGCGCGTGAGCATCCTGCGCAAGCAGCTCGCCTTCGAACTCGGCGTGCTCGTGCCGCCGGTGCGGGTGCGCGACAACATCCAGCTGGGTTCGCAGGAGTACGTCGTCCGCATGCGGGGGGTGCGCATCTCGGGCGGTGAGGTGCTGCCCCGCCACCTGCTCGCGCTCGACACGGGGACGACGACCGGCACGCCCGAGGGGGTCGTCACGCGCGACCCCAGTTTCGGCCTGCGCGCCGTGTGGATCGTGTCCGACCAGCGCACGGTCGCCGAGACGCTCGGCTGGAACGTCGTCGAGGCGCCCACGGTCCTGGCCACGCACTTCATGGAGATCATCCGCGAGCACGCGGCCGAACTGCTGACGCGGCAGAACGTGCGCGAGATGCTCGACGGACTCAAGGAGACACACCCGGCGCTGGTCGACGACGTCGTGCCGGGCAAGCTCTCGCTGGGCGTCGTGCACCGCGTGCTGCAGCGGCTGCTCAAGGAGGGGCTGTCCGTGCGCGACCTGGCGACCGTGCTCGAAGTGCTTTCGGACGCCTCCGAGACGACCAAGGACCCCGAACAGCTCACCGAGCACGTGCGCCGCGCGTTCTCGGCCGTCATCGCCCAGATGCTGGGCGGGGAGGGCCAGACGCTGCGCGCGATCACGATCGGACCGCGGCTCGAAGTGGCGCTCATGCAGCTCTTCAGCCCTCGCTCGCGCGAGAACGCCCGCATGCTCGAGCCGGAGGAACTCACGCGCGCCCTGCACTCGCTCAACCAGATCGCCACCGAATCCATGGTGGACGGCCAGTACCCGCCGCTCGTCACGCCTCCCGGCCTGCGCCTCGGCGTGCGCCGGCTGGTCGAACCGATCCTGCCCCGCCTGCCCGTCATCTCGCTCGGCGAGCTGCCGACGCAGACCCCGATCCAGACCCTTCGCACCTGGGAGCTGAGCCATGCCGCTTGAAATCCTGACAGGCCCCGAGGTGCCCGCGCTGCTGACGCGGGCGCAGAAGACCATCGGTGAGGACGCGGTCGTCCTGTCGGTGCGGCGCGTGAAGGAGGACGGCCGGTCCGTGTTCGAAATGGTGGCGGCAGATCCCGTGACCGCCGAGCGCCATCACCGCCAGGAGCGCACGTCGCGCGACGGTGCCGGGGTCGTGCTCGCCGCCGAGCGTGGTCGGGCATCCTCGCCCGCGCCGGCGCCGGCGGCCGTTCCGGCGCGCCGGACGGCGGCGCCGGACGACGCGGCGCGTTTCTGGAATCTCCAGCGCGCACCCGAGGACATCGCGGCCGCGCCGCCGGTTCCCGCTCAGGGGAGGAGGTTCGCGTGGCCTTTCGCGAACGCTCCAGCCGCCGGCGGTGGCGGGCGGCGTGCGTTCGTGGTCGCGCTCGTCGGTCCGACCGGCGCCGGCAAGACCACGACGATCGCCAAGCTCGCGACGCATCCGCAGGCGTTCGGCGGCAGGCGCGTCGGCATGCTGTGCCTGGACACCTATCGCATCGGCGGTGTCGAACAGTCCCGGCAGTACGCCGAACTCGCGCGGTTGCCGTTCGAGGTCGTCTGGGAGGCGAAGGACATCACGCGCGCGCTGCGCAGGCTGCGCGAGTGCGCCGTCGTGCTGGTGGACACTCCCGGCCGCGGCCCGCGCGCCGCGGGCGACCTGCACGAGATGCAGGAGCGACTGCTCGAGATCGCGCCCGACGAAGTGCACCTCGTCCTGCCCGCCGGCCTGCAGCGCTCGCTCGCGCGCGGTGTCGTGAGCGCGCACCTGCCGCTCGGAGTGACGCACCTGCTTCCCACCAAGCTCGACGAGTATCCCGACGAGCGCGGCCTGTTCGAACTCGCGCGCCAGTTCGCGCTGCCCATGCGCTGGCTCGCCGACGGACAGGAAGTGCCGCGCGACCTCCAGGTTGCGCCCCACACCCCGGGTCTTCGCGTGCCGCTCGCACTGGCAGCGGAGGGCGTGTGAGGGATCAGGCCCACGAGCTGCGCGCCCTTGGCTTCTCGGCGCGCCCCGGCCTCACGGCGCCGGACGGACCGCCGGCAGTCGTGATCGGGAGCGGCAAGGGCGGCGTGGGCAAGTCCGTGCTGAGCGTCGCGCTCGCCGCCGCGTTCGCGCGCGGCGGCCGGCGCACGTTGCTCCTCGACGGCGCGCAGAACCAGGGGAATCTCCACATCCTGCTCGGTGTCCGCCCCGCCGCGCCGCTCTCGGCGCTGCTCGCGGGGGAGGCCCGTCCGGAGGAG
Organism: Candidatus Eiseniibacteriota bacterium; assembly: GCA_903921835.1. Taxonomy (GTDB): domain Bacteria; phylum Eisenbacteria; class RBG-16-71-46; order RBG-16-71-46; family RBG-16-71-46; genus CAIXRL01. The sequence goes on from CAIXRL010000755.1 coordinate 4,872, forward strand.
CTGCTGGTGAGCGTGACCGCGAATCTCTCGCTGCTGCCGTCGGACTCGGGTGACGAAGCGCTTTACACGCTCGGTGCCATCGACCGGGCGCGGCTCCACCGGCGCCTGAGCGCGCTCTACGACGCCTTCGACGCGGTCGTGATCGACGGCGGCTCGGGGATCGACAGCGTGGTGCGGGCCGGGGGGATCCGGGCCTCGCGGCTGGCCGTGGTGGCCGCTCCGGAACCCGCCTCCCTCGCCGACGCCTACGCCCTGCTCAAGATCGTGAACCTGCAGATCCCGTCCCTGCCGATCGAGGTGATGGTCAATCGCGTCAGTGCCGATGACGAGGGACAGGCGGTGTTCGACCGGCTGCACCTGGCGGCAGAGCGCTTCCTTCGACGCGAACTCGGCTATCTCGGGTGCGTTCCCGAGGACGAGTCGCTGCGGCAAGGGGCGCGCCGGCCGGGCGCCCTGCTCGAAACACGTATCGAGGCGATCGATGCGATCGCGGCGCGACTCGAACGGCGCGAAGCGGAGGGGCGGGTGGCCGAGTGGGCCTCCGTCACCGAGACGAGGGGACAGGGCACATGACGGACCTCATCGACGCGCTGTGGGCCCGCTATCGCCAGACCGGCGATCCGCAGGCGCGCACGCAGCTGCTCGACCGCTATCTCGGCCTGGTTCATCACAGCGCACACCAGCTGGCGCGGCGCATCTCCCGCGACGTCGAGATCGACGATCTCATCGGCGCGGGCACGCTCGGCCTGGTGCAGGCGCTCGAGGGCTTCGAGCCCGCCCGCGGGCTGGCCTTCAGCACGTACGCGATGCCGCGCATTCGCGGCTCCATGCTCGACGAGTTGCGCACGCGCGACTGGATGCCGCGCTCCATTCGCATGCGCAGCCGCCAGCTCCAGGGTGCGCGTGCCAGCCTCCAGCACAAGCTCGGCCGGCAGCCGTCGCACGAGGAGGTCGCGCTCGAGCTGGGACTCGACCTCGACACGTACTGGCGCTGGCAGGACGAAGTGGACGGCCGGGTGCTGCTCCAGCTGGACGCCACGGGCGACAACGACGACGAGCACGCGCCGCGTCTCGCCGAGCGGATCGCCGACGTGCTCGCGGGCGATCCCGGCGACGCGCTCGACGAACAGGAGACGCTGGCGAGGCTGCGCGACGCGTTCGGCCGGCTTGCCGCCCGGGACCGCCTCGTGCTGACGCTCTACTACTACGAGGAGCTGAACCTCCGCCAGATCGGCGAGGTCATGCACGTTTCGGAATCGCGCATCTCGCAGATTCGCACGCGCGCCCTGAAGCGTCTGCGCGAGTTCGTCGAGGAACTCGTCGAGGACCGCGCGGCGTGAAGCGCTCCACCTGGGTGGCCGTGCTCATCACGGCTGCGGTGCTGGTCGGCGCGGGCAACCTGCCGCGCCTGCCGCTCGCCGCGCTCGCCGCGGCCTGGCGCGCCGGAATCGAGCGCCAGGTCGCGGCATGGCCACGGCTCACCCGCCGCCCGCTCGCGGGCGTCCCCGCGCCGCACGCGGTCCTGTACGCGCTGCCGCCGGCCGTGCAGCGCCCGCTGCGCCGGCCGCTCATCGCCGTCGCGCCGGGACGG
>CAIXRL010000756.1 GCA_903921835.1 Candidatus Eiseniibacteriota bacterium
CGGCCGGCCGATCCTCTTGCGTCTGACGCACATCTCGCACTCTCGGCTGGCGGTTCCTGAATACTCCGGGCTAGCCCGAGCCCCGACGGCATCGTCCACCGCACATGCGCTTGAGTGGAATGCGGCGCGCCGCGGCGCGTTGGCACCGGGCTTGCGAGGCTCTCTCGTCGCGGGACGTCAGCAAGTCAGCGGCCTCACTTCCCACCCTCCGCTTGTACTCCGCCCCGCCGCCAACCGGAACTCCGGATGTGCTTCGGGCCACTCCCGACTGGCACCCACCTTAACGCGAACTCCCGCAAGAGCTTGCCGCCACCACGGACCAGTCGATTCTGCTGTCGGCCCGCACCTGCCGCAGGCGTCCGCGGGTTCCACGCGGCCGGCGGGCGGTGCAGAGGCGAGTCGACGCATCCCCCGAAGTACCCGAATGCGCACCCTCTGCATCCACCTGCCCCCGCCATCGGTTCCTGGAGCGTGGCGGCGTTGAAAGACTTGCGACGCGTTTGAAGTTCCTGCGCGCCGACGGGGTGTGAACTCGGCGCGGGCGACCCGGGTTGCCGCCGCGCGGCGCCTCTACGGGACTGCTCCCAGAGGATTTGTGCCCACCCTCCGAACTCTCTACCAAGTGGAGCCATTCGTGCTCCATGAATGACGTGACGACGTGCGCGGCGCGACCCCCTCGGCGCGCTGCGCCCCCGTCATCGGCGAATCCGCTTGTGGATTGGCCACCGGGGGCGCATGACTGCAGGTGCACCCCGGAGGCGCTTCCGCCCGCCGGCAGCCCCAATCGGAATCGAGGCGCGTCCTGACTGAATGGTCGTTTCAACGCAAGCTGATCTCCGGCGTGATCCTGATCTGCGTGCTGGCGATGGCGACCAGTGCGGGCTCGTTCTTCGTGTCGCGCAGGCTGATCGCCAACATGACGCTGATCGAGACGGGCGCGGGGCGGGATCTTGCCGATGCGCGGGCGGTCCGGATCGCGGGCGTCCGGAACATCGCCGCATCGCACGCCTGCCTGCTGACGGGCGGTTCGCGCTTCGCCGGTGAGGCGGAGGCGGGCAACTCCCTGGTGCGCGACCAGGCCGAGAGCCTTCGGACCCGGATTGCCGACCCGGTCGGCCGCGCGCTGCTCGACAGCGTGCTGGCGGACGAGAAGGCCCACCAGGAAGCGTTCGTGCACGCGCTCGCCGTTTTCGGGCGTCCGCTGGGCACGGTATGGCCCAAATTTCCCGAACCGATCCTGGTGCAGAGCGAGCGGCTGGATCGGGCCCTGACGGCACTGGTGGAGCATTTCGAGAGTACCAGGCTCAGCGACCTCGCAGCCTCGCGGGCCTCGGTGAACGATGCCGAGACGCTGCTGAGCTTCATCACCATGGCCACGGTCGTGCTGATCGCGTTGCTGTGCCTGTTGCTGGTCGCCGTGCTGAGCCGGAGCTATCGCCGGCAGACGAGCGCGCGCACCGACGCCGAACTGGGTCAGACCGAGGCGCGGGCCTCGCTGAACGAGGTGGAAGCCGCCAGCCACCTGAAGGACGAGTTCCTGGCGACGGTCTCACACGAGCTGCGCAATCCGCTCGCGCCCATCCTGACGTGGACCCAGCTGCTGCGCGGCGGCACGCTGGACGAGGAGAAGACGCAGCGCGCGCTCGAGGTCATCGAGCGCAACGTCCTCTCCCAGGCCCAGCTCATCGACGATCTCGTTGACGTTTCGCGGGTCGTCTCCGGGAAGTTCCGCCTCGACGTGCGCCCCATCGACCTGGCGCCCGTGATCCGCGCCGCGGCGGACGCGCAGGGCCCCGCGAGCGACGCCAAGATGATCCGTATGAAGCTGGTACTGGATGAGCGCGTCGGCATGATCTCGGGGGACTCGGAGCGCATCCAGCAGGTGATGTGGAATCTGATCTCCAACGCCATCAAGTTCACGCCCAAGGGCGGCAGCGTGCAGGTCTTGCTGCAGCGGGCGGAGTCGCACGTCGAGATCGTGGTCAGCGACAACGGCATCGGTATCGACGCCGGCTTCCTGCCGCATGTTTTCGAACCGTTCCGCCAGGGCACGGGTGGTTCGATGCGGCGCCATGGCGGCCTCGGTCTGGGGCTTTCGATTGTCCGCCATATCGTCGAACTGCACGGCGGCGAGATCGCCGTGCTGAGTGACGGGGCGAACCTCGGCTCCAAGTTCACCGTCAAGTTTCCTCTGCTGGCGACGACCCGGCTGCCCGCAGGGCAGATGCGGCGTCATCCGGTCGCCCGCGATACGCTGACGGACGCCCGGCCCGGACGCCTGGACGGCCTGCAGGTGCTCGTGGTGGACGACGAGCCGAACGCGAGCGAAGCGCTGATGGTGCTCTTCGGTTCCTGCGGCGCCGACGCGCGGGTGGCCAGTTCGGCGGCGGAAGCGCTCGCGCTGTTTGACATGTGGCAGCCCGACATCGTGGTTTCGGACATCGCGATGCCGGGTGAGGACGGCTACTCGCTGATCCGCAAGATCCGGTTGCGCACTCCGCAGCGGGGCGGGACCGTGCCCGCCGTGGCGCTGACCGCCTACGCCAAGATCGAGGACCGCGTGAGCATCCTGGCGGCCGGCTTCCAGATGTACCTGTCGAAGCCCGCGGACCCGACCGAGCTGGTTGCGGTCGTGAACAGCCTCGCCGGAGACCGCGGCCCGGCGCAGCCGAGCAAGGCCTCGTAGCGCCGGCGCGACCGGGGCCGCGCGCTCACGCGCCCGGCCGGTCGCGCCCGCAGCGCGCGGGCTTGAAGTTCCCGGCGCGCTTTGAAGTTCCTGCTGCGCCGCCGCCCACACGCGGCCCCGGCCGGGAACGCACCCCGTGCAGCGGACCACGCGCTGCCGCATCGGCTTGGCGCCGTCGCCTGCCGCCTTCCACTGCTGGCACCAATCGTGCGCTTCGTACCGGGTGAAGGATCGCGGGGACGAAGTCGCCCGGCGCGCTCCGAACCGCCTTCGCTGCGCGAGGACTCACGCCGCCGACAGCCCACCGCTTGCCGTCTAGGAGACCAACATGCCGAACACGAAGCGCCGCACGCACGCCGCACCGAGGTTCCTGGGTCTGCTGATGATCGCCGCATTGGCCACCACCGGCGCGAACGCGGCGCGGGCCTCCGAACTCATTCCGTCCATCGGCGTCACCAAGTCCACGGATACGAACGCCGGTGACGCCCGCTGTTTGGGTGGCCTCGCCCTGCGCGCCCCGCTCACGCCGTTCCTCAAGCTCGAAGGCGGCATCACGTATCGGCAGGACTCCTACCTGGGCGGTGCCATCAAGGTGCACCAGTGGCCGGTGTCGGCTTCGCTCTGGTTCGCGCCCGTCCCCACGCTGTACGTGGGCGCCGGTGTCGGCTGGTACCACACGACGCTGGACTACTCCGGACCGCTCGCCTTCGTCGACAACTCCACGTCGGACAAGGCAGGCGTGCACATCGGCGGCGGCGTCGATCTTCCGATCGGACCGAAGCTCAGCCTCGACCTGAACGGCCGCTACATCTTCATGTCGAAGGACGACACGACCCTCAACGTGCCGTCGACGTTCAACCCCGACTACTGGAACGCGAGCATCGGGCTCGCGATCGGCTTCTAGCCCGGACGATTCATGAACCGCGAGCCGAGGGTGTGAGATGTGCGTCAGCCGCAAGAAGCTCGGCCGGCCGGACCCACCTTCGGTGGGTACCCCGGAGCCGTGGTGTCCACACGATGAGGACGGCGGCCGGTCGAGCTTCGGGGTACCCACCGAAGGTGGGTCCGGATGACGCGCAGATCGCGCTCGCAGCCCACGCGGGCTCATGAATCGTCCGGGTGAGAAACCGGATCATCAGGAGGATCGCCCCATGAAACTCTCCGGAAGCATGCAACTGGCGGCAGGAGCGCTGCTCGTCTCCGCACTGTGGCTGGTGAGCGGCTGCAACCAGCCGCACATGGTCGCGCAGGGCGCGGACTCGTCCTCCGCAGGCGCCACTCATTCGAGCCGCCCGCTGGCCGCCGGGACGCGCATCGAGGTGACGCTGGGCAGCACGATCTCCTCCGAGACCGCTCACGTCGGGGATGCCTGGCGCGGAACGGTCACGCACAGCGTGGCGAGCTCGTCGGGGGCCGGCATTGCCGCCGGCAGCGCCGTGGTGGGTGAGGTCGCGGGTGTGACAGCGGCGCGCCGTGGGTCGCGCGCGGCGCTGCGGCTCGAGGTGACGCGGATCCAGGTTGATGGCAACGAACATGCGGTCAGTGCGAGTGCCGCGGCGGTGATCGCGGGCTCCACGCGCAAGCGCAACGTTGGCGCGATTGCCGGCGGTGCAGTCGCCGGCGCGCTGATCGGCAAGGTCGTGGGGGACGGCGACAACGCCGCCGCCGGCGGGCTCATCGGTGGCGCTGCAGCCACCGGCGTGGTTGCCGCTTCGAAGGGCTTCCAGGTCGTGCTCACGGATGGGCAGGTGATGCACTTCACGGTGAGCCAGTCCGTGGCCATGCGGTAGCAGCGGTATCCGGCTCCGCTCGCGCCGACGAGGCGCGGCGGGGCCGCGTACCCGCAGATCGCGGGGGCGGGTCGCGCGTGCGACCGCGCCACCGCACCGAACGGAGGCAGCAGATGCTGTGGACCATCGCGGTCGTACTCATCGTTCTCTGGGCGCTCGGACTGGTGACGTCCTACACCATGGGCGGCTTCATCCACGTGCTGCTCGTCGTGGCCGTCGTCGCCGTGCTGATCCGGGTCATCCAGGGCCGCAGGGCGCTTTGAACCAGTCTTCCTCGAAGGGAACACCCGCCATGAAGCTCTCAGGGCTCGTACTCGTCTCGCTGGGGATCATCGCCCTCGTCTACGGAGGCTTCAGCTACGACCGCGAGCGCACCGTGCTGGAAGTGGGCTCGATCAGGGCGACCGCCACGGAGCACCACACGATTCCACTTTCGCCGATCGCCGGGGTGGCCGCCATCGTCGGCGGGCTGGTGTTCCTGGTGATTCCGCGCCGTTTGCTCACATAGCGGCAGCACGCGTTCCGGTTTCCCGACCCCGGCGAACCCCGCCGGCGGTCCCCGCGCAGCAGACATGGAGGTGACAGATGAACCCGATTTCGCGTTCGTTTCGCTTGTGGCTGGCAGCCCTCGTGGTCGTGAGCATGTGCGTGATCGAGGTCACGCCCGCGTTTGCCGGCCTCGCGTCGTCGCGCACGTCCGGCGCCACGAGCATCGGCTCGGTGCGTGACGCCGACATGCTGATGGCGCAGCGCGGGCTCGAGAACAAGGTCGTGGCGCAGAAGCTCCGCGACTACGGCCTCACGCCTGCCCAAAGCCAGGCGCGCCTCGCCGCCATGTCCGACCAGGACCTGCACACGCTGGCAAGCGCCTCCAAGGGCCTGCCCAGTGGTGGCGACGGCACGGGTGCGGTCATCGGCATGCTGGTGGTGGTCATCCTCGTAATCGTCATCCTCCGGCTGACGAACCACGAGGTGATCGTCAGATGATCTTCACGGCGTCGCGCCCCGGCTTCCGGCCGGTGGGGAGAGGCATGATCGGAGTCCTCGGCATGCTGCTCCTGCCGCTGCACTTCACCGCGCCGGTTTACGCCGCTGCGGTGGGGCCTGCGGGGTGCGCGCGGGTTGCGCCGCATGCGGACGCGACCGCGCTCGACGTGCCCGTCGTCCGGCAGGGGCGCGAGCGCTGCGGGCAGGCGGCCCTCGTGATGGTGTTGCGCTACTACGGTGCCGACGCCGCCGCACTTCACGAAGTGGATGCGGCCTACGATCCGGTGCTTCGCGGCTCGTTGATCACGGATCTCGCCAGTGCCGCCCGGCGCGCCGGCTACGACGCCGCGGTCGAGACGCTGACGTCCGACTCGCTCGTCGCCCTCCTGGACGACGGCGTGCCGCCCATCGTGCTCTACCAGAACGGATCGGGTTTCCTCACCGTCCGCCATTTCGGCGTGGTCACCGGCTGCGACGCCGCGCACGCCAGTTTCATCCTGCACGACGGCACGGCGAGTCCGCGCGTGAAGACCCGCGGTGAACTCGAAAGGCGCTGGAAGACCGCCGGCTCGCAGGCCCTGATCGTCCGCAGGAGGCAGTCATGAGCACGCGTGCCGCGGGCGTGCGTTTGCTTGTCGCCGGGGGCGCGTTCGCCGCGCTCAGCAGTTGCGCGCACCTCGTGATCCTGCACGATCCGCTTTCGGCGGTAGAGCACAACGACCTCGGCGTCGCGTACGAAGCGGGCGGACAGCCCGGGCTCGCAGCGCGCGAGTACCACCGGGCGCTGCACATGGACGCCCACCAGGCTCGCGCGCGGGTAAACCTGGGCAACGCGGATGCGGCCCGCGGGCGCTGGCACGCGGCCGAGAAGTCCTACCGGCGTGCGCTGCGGGATTCGTCCAACGACGGGGACGCCATGAACAACCTCGCGATCGCGCTGTTGCGGCGGGACCGCAAGCCGCAGCAAGCCCGCGCGTGGGCGGAACACGCCGTCACCGTGGGGGGGGGGCGTGACTCGGTCTATCGGGCCACGTTGGCCGAGGTGGACGCGCGCGGACAGGGAGGCCCGCGATGACGCCGCTCGTCCAAGCCTGCATCGTCGTCGTCACGCTGGCCTTCGTCGCGCTCGTCGCGACGACTATTCGCGCTTTGGTGAACCTGGGCCGCGAGGCCGCGCGACTGACCTCCGCCGCACAGCTCTCGATGGTGCAGGTCGAGCGGATCGTGCTCGAGACCCAGCAACTGCTCGCGTCAGTCCGCGAGATCGTGCCGCCCGCACAGCGCGTCGCGACCCGCTTCCAGCACCTCGGCGATCGTGTCGCCGACCTGTCCACCGCAGTCCTCGACGAAATCGAAGCACCGCTGTTCAGCGCCGTCGCAGTCGCACGCGGCGTCAAGATCGGCACCGCGCGCCTGTTCGACTTGCTGGCGAGCCGCGTTGCCCTGTACAGAACCACGCACAACGGAGATCACGACCATGAATGACAACAGCCAGGGTAACGACGCCGGCCGCAACTTCGGCCCGGTGATTGGGTTCGCGGTGGGAGCGCTGCTGGGCGGCGTGCTCGGTGTGCTGCTGGCGCCCGCGAGTGGTGAGAAGACGCGTCGCCGGATCGGCGAGACCGCGCGCCGGATGGGCAGCGATGCGTACCACACGGTCGACGACGCCCGCACGAGCATCAACGATGCGGCGACCGGACTGGGCACGGACGTGAAGAACGCCATCGACGCCGGACGTGACGCGTTTCGTCGCGACGGAGAACGTGCGGCCTCCCGGATCGCGCAGATCATCAACCCGCCGACGTCGCACACGCCGTGACGCTCGTCACCCGAGGTACGCCATGCCACTGACCGCCCCCGATCTCTCGAAGCCGTTCGCCACGCGCAACAGCCTTGCCGCGCCTGCCCGTGAGCAGGTCGCAATGCTGCTCAACCGGAGACTGGCGGACGCGATCGACCTGCAGTCCCAGTGCAAGCAGGCGCACTGGAACGTCAAGGGGTCGCAGTTCATCGCGCTCCACCACCTGTTCGACGACGTCCACGCGTCGGTCACGGAGTACGTGGACCTGATCGCCGAGCGCATCGTCCAGCTCGGAGGTGTTGCCGAGGGGACCATTCGTGTCGCAGCGGAACGCTCGGAGCTGGACGAGTACCCGATCGAGATGTGGGCCAGCATGGATCACGTCAGGAGCCTCGCGGCGGCGCTCGGGGCGTTCGGTTCGCGGATCAGCTTCGCGATCCAGGAACTCGACGAGCTCGAGGACGCCGGTTCCGCCGACCTCTGCACCGAGGTTTCGCGGGGCGTGGACAAGTGGCTGTGGTTCGTGGAAGCGCACCTGCAGAGCCGCTGAGGACCCGCGGCCCCAGGGGGGGACGGCCTGACGGCCAACCCCGCAGAGGTCGTCGTTCGAAGCGGGGCAGCACCTGCAGTTGCTGCCGGAGCCGGGATCTCCCGTCACGCACGGGAAGTCCCGGTGGCCGGCGAACCGCGTTTCCGCATGCGCCGATCGCGCATGAGGCAGGGCGGGCATGGCGGGAACAACGAGCGCGTCGTGGCGGGCTCTCGTGGTGCCGCAGTGACGTGAAGGAGAGGGCTGCGAGTGCGGCGCTCGAGGAGGCTGGTGCGTCCGATCGTCGGCGTGGCTCCCGCGCACCTGGCCATGACGGGCTGCACCCGAGCGCAGTTGGTCGGGACGTCGAGGGGCACCGTTTCGTTGCACGGCAGGCAGCTCACGCTGGTCGGGGACGATCTGGACCGCAGGATGTCGAGATTCGAGTCCAGCCAGGGTTTCAACTTGGCGGACGTGGACGTGGCGACGATCGATCCGCGGGGTCGCGCCAGCGTCCGCCAGGCGATGCACGGGTCGTTCGTGCACCCGGTGCTGGAAAAGCCGCGCCTGCTGGCCTCGCTCGCGGGGCCGGTGCTGGCCCTGTACCGGCAGGCGTGGCGGATCCTCCCGCAGAAGCCGCGCGAGCGCTGCGACTCGGGCTCGGTGCCGCCGCCGGGGTGAGAGCAGTTCTTGCAGTGAATTGAACAAGCTCCCGCGCTCAGCTCCCCCCGGCCGGAGGGCGAGAGCGCCCGCGACCCGCGCCGGTGCCCGCCAAGACCCGTGCGGGCCACCGGTTGCGCGGCCACCCGCGACCACCGCGCCTGGTGGCACGAGACTCGCAATCCGTCTTCTCCATGAGGATGGCGTCCTCGCCCGGATCTGCACCGCACCGCTCAGACGTGGTGCACACGCACCATCCCGCGGCCCGACCATCGACCTCGCCGGCAAGCGGCGCACCCATGGAGACCATCATGACCCATCGTTCGAAGTATTCCCTGCTGCTCCCGCTGCTGGCGCTGTGTTTGACGCTCGCGGTCCCGTCGCAGGCCGCCACGTCGGCGAGCCTGCAGATCAGTTTCGGGAACGCACCGCACTGGACGGGTATCCAGGGCACGCTCGTGAGCGAGATGCGAGACGGCGAGCGCCCGGGCTACGACGTGTTCCGCTATGGCGGCATGTACTACGCCTTCAACAACGAGCACTGGTACCGATGCCGCACCCAGCGCGGCAACTACATCATGATCGACGAGCGCTCTGTTCCGGGCGAGTTCTCGAAGGTCCCGCGCGGGCACTGGAAGCACTATCCGGCGGCGTGGGGCAATCGGAACGACAACGGTAACAACGGCCGTGGCAACGGCAACGGCAACAACGGCCGTGGCAACGGCAACGGCAACAACGGCCGTGGCAACGGCAACGGCAACAACGGCCGCGGCAACGGCAAGGGCCACTAAATGACTTTCGGCGATTCGGCATCAACCCCGAGGGATCGGGCTGTCTGGGCCTCGGCCACGCTCACTGGGACGAGGCCGTTGGCAGCGGCTTCCGACCGGAATTCCGGTCGCGGCGATTCGGGACAACGACTTACAACCAATTCGGAATCACCGAAAGTCATTTAGCCGTCGCACCGCTGCGGTGGTTCCCCCGCACCGCGGTTGTAGGCCAGGGCGGGCGCCTGTGCGGGCGCCCGTTCTGTTCCTGGCAGGCGAGGCACGACTCGCCCCACCCCTCACGCCCGGAGACGCGAATGGACCACACGCACGCATCGCCGCCGTCCCCGTCCGCCCCGAACGTCATCCGCGTCGTGGGTGTCGCACGCGAGTTCGCGATGGGCTCGGACATCGTCCACGCGCTGCGGCCACTCGACCTGATCGTGTCGCGCAACGAGTACCTCGCGATCATGGGGCCGTCGGGCTCGGGCAAGTCGACGCTCATGAACATCCTCGGCTGCCTGGATACGGCGAGCCAGGGCGAGTACTGGCTGAACGGCATCAACGTCTCGCAGATGACCGACACCGAGCTGGCGCACGTGCGCAACAGGGAGATCGGGTTCGTGTTCCAGACGTTCAACCTGCTGGCACGCGCGACCGCATTGCGCAACGTCGAACTGCCGATGCTCTACGGCGGAGTTCCCGCCGCCGAGCGCCGGGAGCGGGCGTCGGATGCGCTGGCGCGCGTGGGGCTAGGCGACCGCTTGCAGCACCGGCCCAACGAGATGTCGGGCGGCCAGCGCCAGCGGGTCGCCATTGCGCGTGCGCTGGTGACGCGGCCCGCGCTGCTGCTGGCCGACGAGCCCACGGGGAACCTCGACAGCCACACCGGTGACGAGGTTCTTGCACTCTTTGCGCAGGTCCACGACGAGGGCCAGACCATCATCGTCGTGACCCACGATTCCGATATCGGCGCGCATGCCCGGCGCCGGCTGTCGCTGCGCGACGGCGCCGTCGTGTCCGATGAACGCATCACCCCTCTCGAGGTAACGGCATGATCCCGCTCCACCTGTTGCTGCTGACGAGCACGCTCACGATTGCGGGCTCGGATACGACCGCTCGCCGGCTCTCACTCCACGATGCCGTTGCGCTCGCCGAACAGAACGCACCCTCGGTGATTCACGCTCGCGGCCAGACGCGCGCCACCGCCGCCGCCGTGCGCGCCGCGTACGGCGCGTTCATCCCGAGCCTCAGCCTGAGCGCCGGCGCCAACCGGCAATTGCCCGCGCGCGCCGGCCAGGTGCAGGTCGTGAACGGCCAGGTGCTCACGCTCTCGCCGGAACCCTGGTCGTACAGCACCGGGGTGAGCGCGAACGTAGGCCTGTTCGAGGGCGGCCAGCGGTTTTTCACGCTCCAGCAGTCGCACGCGCAGGCCGACGCCGCGACGGTGGGCCTGGGCGAGCAGCGCCGCATCGCTGCGCTGGCGGCCAAGCAGCAGTACTACGACGTGCTGGCTTCGATCGACCTCGAGGCGGCGGCCCGGGCGCAGCTGGACCAGGCGCAGCAGCAGTTGGCCATGTCGGTGCTGCACCTGAAGGCCCGTACGGTGACGCGCTCGGATTCCCTGCGCTCGGAGATCCTCGTCCACAACGCGCGGCTCGCAATCACGCAGGCGCGCACGTCGCGGGACCAGGCGAATGCGTCGCTCACCCGCGTCGTCGGCACGCCGTACCCCGTGACGGCGGCGAACGGCGATTCCATCGACGCCGCCGCCGCGCTCCCGGACGACGCCAGCCTGCGCCGCCTCGCGATCACCGGGCCGATCGTCCAGCAGGCCGCGGCGCAGCGGCAGGCGGCGCGCGCGGCGCTCCACATCGCCTGGGCGGGGTACCTTCCCTCTCTGAATGCATCGTACAGCCGGGGTGGCAGCGGCACCGCGGACCACTTCGCGGTCTCCGGCGTCGATCTGGCCTATTCCGGCGCGCTGCGCTTCGCGGTCTCGATGCCGGTGTTCGACCAGTTCCAGCGCGCGAGCCAGTCCGCCCAGGCGCGCGCCTCGCTCGACGACGCGGAGGCTTCGTGCCGTGACGCGGAGCTGGCGGCGCTCGAGAGCCTTGCGCAGTGGCTGGGCGCCTATCGCTCCGCGGACGAACGCGTCGAACTGCAGGCCGCGACCGTTCAGGCAGCGGACGAGGACCTGCGCGAGCACCAGGCGCAGTACAACGTCGGCACCACCACCATGCTGGACGTGCTGACGTCCAGAACCACACTCGACCAGGCGCGGCACGACCTCATCCAGGCCCGCTATGACCGAAGAATCGCCCGCGCGCAGCTCGAGGCGCTCGTTGGAAGGAGTCTCTGACATGAGCATCCCCATCCCGGCCGGCAGCGGCGTGGTCGTTCCCGTGGTCCTCCCGAAGAAGCGCGCCGTGGGCATCCGGCGGTGGTTGCAGCCGCCGAGCGTGTTGTACCTGATCGGCGCGCTGGTGGCCTTCGTGGCCGCGGGGTTCATCGCGCGCAAGCTGCTGATCCGTGCGCCCGCGGCCGACGTGGTCGCCACCGCTGCGGTGGCGCGCCAGGACATCTCCCAGTCGGTCGACGCCACGGGCACGGTCCAGGCCATCGAGGTTGTCGAGATCAAGTCGAAGGCGTCCGGTGAGATCCTGAAGATGCCGGTCGCGATCGGCTCGGTCGTCAAGGCGGGCGACCTGCTCGCGCAGATCGATCCGCTGACCGTCCGCAACCAGTACAGCCAGCTGTCCGCGGCGTTGCAGGCCGCGCAAGCCAGCGTGACGATCACCGCCGCGGCGAAGGCGCGGGCCGAGGACCTCTACTCGCGCGAGGCGATGACGGCCGTGGACCACGAGAGCGCCCTGCTCGGCTCCGCGAACGCCAACGCCACCGCGGCGAGGGCGAGGGCCGACCTCGTGATCGCGAAGCAGGCCCTGGACGACGCCACGGTGCGCGCTCCCTCGGCCGGCACCATCGTCGAGCAGACCGCGACGCGCGGCATGGTGATCACTTCCGCCACGTCCGGCGCCAGCGGCGGCACGACGCTGTTCAAGATGGCCGATCTCAACCGCCTCCAGATCTCGACCATGGTCGGTGAGACCGACATCGGCGGGGTCCGGCCCGGCATGGCGGCCAGGGTCACGGTGGACGCCTTTCCCACCCACACGTTCCGCGGGAAGGTGGTTAAGATCGAGCCGGCGGCGGTGGTGCAGCAGTCGGTGACCATGTTCCCGGTGCTGGTGACGATCGAGAACGAGAACGGCCGGCTGTTGCCGGGCATGAACGGCGAGGTCACGATCGACATCGCCCAGCGGACCCAGGTCGTCGCCGTGCCGCTGGACGCCGTGCGCAGCATGCGTGAACTCCCGTCGGTCGCGAACATGCTCGGCCTCGACGTCGACGTGCTCCGCGCGCAGCTCGAGCAGCAGGCCGCCGCGCCGGGCACGGCCGTCGCGACGACGGCCGACACCGGCCGCGCGCGACGCGCTTCAGGCGGTGGCGCGAGCCGGGCCGCGGGCGGTGTCGCCCGTTCGGCCTCTTCGACGCCGGCGCAGATCGTCATGATCCGGACCGCGGCCGGGTTCGAGGCGCGCCTCGTGCGCCTTGGCATCAGCGACTTCGACAACGCGGAAGTGCTCAGCGGGGTGCGCGAAGGCGAGGTCGTTGCACTCCTGAGCGTGGCGGAGCAGGCCGCGAAGCGGAAGAGCACGCAGGCCGACATGGCCAAGCGCGTGGGTGGCGCCATGACCGGCAGCTCGAGCACCGGGACGCGGGCGACCGGGGGGGCGCACTGACATGCATTTCGGAGAGACCATTACGGTGGCGCTGGAAGCGCTCGGCGCGAATCGCCTTCGGTCGCTGCTGACCATGCTCGGGATTGTGATCGGCGTCGGGGCGGTGATCGCCATGGTCGCGCTGGGGCGTGGCGCGCAGCAGTCGATCAAGGACCGCATCACCGCGCTCGGGACCACGATGCTCACGGTCATGCCGGGACAGGCGCACCAGCCGGGCGGGGTGGCGTCGGCGGCGGATCGTGCGGCGCTGACCATCGAGGATGCGCAGGCGCTCGAGGCCCGGGGTGTGAGCTTCGTCGAGGTGCAGCCCGAGATGTCGCGTTCACTGCAGGTGCAGTACCAGACCCAGAACACCAACACCACGATCACGGGCACTTCGGCCAACTACCTGACGGTGAGACGGTTCGATCTCGCCGCTGGGCGCATGTTCACCACGGCGGACGACGCGGCCAAGCGCCGCGTCGCGGTCGTGGGTGCGCAGGTCCTCACGGACCTCGGGGTGACGGACACCGCGAGCTTCGTGGGTGCACAGTTGCGCATCGCGGGGGTGCAGTTCGACGTGATCGGTGTGCTGGCCTCCAAGGGCCAGAGCGGCGGGTTCTCGAACCCAGATGACCAGGTGCTGATCCCGATCCAGACCGCGCGCTACCGCGTCGTGGGCGGCGACCGGCTGCGCACGCTCAACGTGCTCGCCGCGAGCGAGGCCGAGATCCCCGCGGCGATGGCCGACATTCAGAAGATCCTGCGCCGTCAGCACCGGTTGCGGTCGGGAGCCGCGGACGACTTCGACATCCGCAACCAGGCGGACTTCCTGGCGACGCTCGGGCAGACCACGGAGGTGTTCACGCTGCTGCTGGCGGGGATCGCGGCCGTGAGCCTGCTGGTGGGCGGCATCGGCATCATGAACATCATGCTGGTGTCGGTCACCGAGCGCACCCGTGAGATCGGCATCCGCAAGGCGCTGGGCGCGACCCAGCCCAACATCCTGCTGCAGTTCCTGATCGA
>CAIXRL010000757.1 GCA_903921835.1 Candidatus Eiseniibacteriota bacterium
GCGTAGACGTGGACCCCGGGCGCGTGCCGTGAGGGCGCTCCCCGCTCTGGCGCAAGGCGGCCGGCGCCCTGTTCCCGCCAGACCCCCGCAACGGACTCGATCTCGAGGCGGGTCCCCAGCAGTTCGGGGAACGAGGCCGGAAGGCCATCCACGCACTTCGCCCCGCTCGCGGAGCGGAGCGCCACGGGTCCCGCGAACGCCGCGCCGGCCCGGCGCCTCGGATTCGCGGCGGGTCCGGCCCGGTTGTCGCGATCGTAGTCCATGGCGCCGAACAGCTGGAGCGCCTGCGCCGCGTCGTCCCGGCTCGCCCGCGGCACGAGCAGTTCGCGCTCCGTGGTGAGCTGGTGAAACGAGACCGCGTGTTCGATGAGGTAGCGGCCGTCGCCCGCGGGCAGGGCCGCATAGCTGACGTCGTGCAGCGCCCCGTCGTTCACGAGCAGCACGAGCCCGGTGGAATCCGCGTCGATGCCGAGCGGCTCCCAGACCGCACGCCGGAGCGCCTTGCCCGCCATGCCCAGGCTCCAGCCGCCATCTGTGGCCTGCCCTCCCGACGTGGTCAGTGCCCGGCGCCACCAGCCGACGAGCGAGTCCACCTCCAGCGCAGGTCCGAGTGGCACCACGGACGGCGCCGCCTCATTCGGCCTCAGCACGAACGCGAGATAACGGCTGGTGGAGTCGTGCGCCCCGGTGCGGGGCGCGCCGTCGATCCAGGCACCGGTGGGAATCCGGACGTAGCGTACGAATGAGACGAGCACGGACCGGGAGGGGAGCCGGGTGCTCAGCTCGCGGACGGAGTGGATGGGCTCGCCGGACAACGCTCCGCTCTCGGCGTCGATCATGGCCAGGCGATGCTCGGCGTTCTCGCTTTCCCGTCTCCACGCGGCCAGCGAGTCGCTCCAGCCCGTGGCGTGGCCGTCCCGTAGTGCGTGAAGCCGGGCGCGCGACTCCCGGTCGGTGGCCACCTGCCTCCAGGCCAGCCAGCGCACGCGGGCGGCCCGCAGTCCTGCCCGGCGCGCCGCGTCCTCGTACACGCGCCCGCGCGCCCTGGCGACGTGCAGGAACGTCTCGCCGCGCAGCAGAGGGCTCCCGGCCCCGCGCGCGAGCAGGGTGAGCGCCGGCCCGAGCTCGATGAACGGATCCGGCGCCGCGCGCAGGGCCTCGGATTCCGACAGCCCCTGCGTGTTCCTGGCGGTCAGCGCCTGCGCGCAATCGTGCGCCGCCAGCGCGTAGGAGATGGCGGTGTCGGCGTTCGACGCGTCGAGGTGCACGCGCGCCAGCGCGTCGAATACGGAGATGCGGTTGGCGAGCGAGGAATCCTCACGGAGCGCCCGCTCGAGATCGCCGATCGCGGAGGCGTGGTCGTGCACCATCCGGTAGAGTTCGGCGCGTTTCAGGAACGCCTCCGAACCCACTAGGCCTGCTCCCTCCTCATGGGGAAGAGGGAGGATCGCGGACCGCAACTCGATGGCATCCCGGAAGCGTCCATGTCGAGCCAGCTCGTCGGATGCACGTTCCGTGAGCACGCCGCTCAGCGGGTTCGCCGCGGTCGCCGCGATCCATACCCGGATCGTGTCCATGGGGAGCGAGCCCATGCCGACGGGGAGCGGGGTGAGAGTCGCGGCCACCCAGGCCTTCAAGAAGCTGTCGGCATTCCGGGTCCGGCTGTTCGATGAGTCGCGCGAAGGCCTGGCAAGAAGCTGCTGAGCTCGGGCCGGGTCCCCAAGCTGGGTGTAGACCGACGCGAGCCTGGCTTGCAGGCCCGCCAGGGGAAAGCCTTTCCCATGGAACACGTCTCCGAGCGCAATGGCTCGTTCGAGGTGGTCCCGGCTCAACGCGAGATTGCCGATCGAGAGGTGCACGGAGCCCAATTCGCTCTCGCAGCGGATGGTGAGTGCGGTGTCCGGTGGATCGAGGCGCTCCGCGATCGCGAGCGCACTCTTCGCGTGTTGCAGCCGGGTCGCGTCGTCAAACCCCCAGATCTCGGCGGTGAGGTCGAGATGGGCGGACGCTGTCCGGAACGACCAGGGCCCGAAGGCCTCGCGCACCGCGTCGGATTCCAGGCGCATGAATCGCCGGGCCTGCTTCTCGCGCCCCACGAGCAGGGCGAGCCGGAACACCGCTCCGTGCCGATTCGGTTGTCCCGGCGGAAACCTCTCCACCAGTTGCGCGAACAACTCGTCCGCGACGCGGGGGAGGGTCGAGTCGGGAGCCGTCCACTCCGCCTTCTCGACAAGCGCGAGCAGCCGCAACGACGAATCCGCGCCGCATTGCACCAGCATCGAGTCGAGGATCACGCCGGCAGCGCGGGTGGCGGCCGAATCGGGGGTCTGCGGCATCAGAAACCCACGCAGTCGCGCCAGCGCTACTCTCTTCGCGGTGAACCACGCGGGAAGATCGAGCGGGCGCAGATCCTGCGCCTCGCGCTCGGGGCGCGCGCCGGCCGGCACGGCTGCCGGTGGACCACCCGAAGCGGGCCTGTCCGGGAGCGGATCACCGGTGCCCGCGAGGAGGACGAGCTTCACGACGTCGCCCTGTTTGATGTTCCTGCCGCCCGTGTAGAGGACCTCGCAGACCGAGTACTCATCCTCGACCGTCGTCACGCGCAGCCGGCCATTCTCGGTCAGCTGGTAGCCGGCACATTCGCCGGGTTCGACCGGGTCGGGAATGCACGCGCCCTTGCTGGAAAGGTCGAGCACCGCGCCTTCGCTGACTCCCATCTTCCTGCCGCCATAGACGATGATTCTGCCGTTCGAAGCACGCACGATCTCCCCCTCGTAGGGGAGGTCCTCGAGCGCGGTGCCGATGACGTAGGCCGCCTTGTTGGCGGCGGCCTTCATCGCGTCGGACAGCGAGGCCTTCGCCACGGTGTTGATCAGGCCGCCCGAGTTGACCTGCCCGGGGTTCAGTCCCGCGACGACTCCCATCCCGAACCCGGTGCCCTTCGACTGCGAGGTGCCGTCGACGAAGAAGCGCTGCACGACCTCGCCGGTCGTGGTGCGGACCACCGTGATCTCGAGGCGCACGAAGGCCACCGTCTTCGACATGCCGAGACCGCCGGCGCCTAGAGTGGTCGCGCCGATGCCTCCGCCCATGGGCTTGATGTCCCTGCTCTGCCTGTCCGGATCCGCATCGATCACCGAGGCACGGATCGCGTACGCGGCGCGCGGGATCCTCCCGGACTGCACGCCGCCGTTCGCCACGTCCTGCTCGGCCACCGCGTTGTCTCCCGTGCCGGGGCGTGTCACGAGCGTGAAGCGCTCGGTGCCTGCGAGCGCCTGGCTCACCGAGGCGTCCGCGGGCTGCAGTGAGTCGGCGCCGCTCCTGCCGGGGTCGCCGGACAGGCCGGAGAGCAGGCGAACCCACTCGTTCGCCTGCTGCGGGTTCCCGACGTGCCTGCCCACGGCCCCGACAACGGCGATTCGCGGCCGGTAGCCGGTGAAACCGGAGTACCGGACGTTCGCCCATTCCTTGTCCCTGAGCTTCATGACGTCAGGGACCTCCACCGTGTCCTTTCCGGTGGCGATCACGACCGGCTTCAACGCTTCCCCGGCATCCGCCAGCCTTGGGAGGGCGACGCAGGTCCCCGCGAGGGCGAGAGCCAGGAGCGCGCAGCGGAAGCGTGCAGTGCGGCGGCGGTTCACGACACGGCCCGCCGGGTAGCGGGGCGGCCGGCGCAGGGGAGGAGCCTGTCCGCCGGGAGCGGCCCGGTGACTTCGTCGCCGCCGCCGGTGAACGAGTCGCATCCGGAGAGGTCGCAGGCCCGCGCGCCGCCACGCTCGCGCCGCGCCTGCGCGCGGGACGAACCCGGCGGCGCGAGCGGCGCGCGAGCCATTACCGGCAGCTGCAAGAGGAGCGACTGCGTGCCCATGCGCCTTCCTCGCTGAAGATGAATCGGCCTGCGCCGCCAGGGACGTTTCGCGGCGGCTCGACGGCGCCTCGCACGGCGACCGGGATGACGGTTCAGACGCCTGGACGGTGCGCCCAGGCAGGTTCACGACTCGGCAAGTCGTGAAGTCAGGCGAGACCAGTATAGCAACCGGGGCGCCCCGGACCCCAAAGCGGTGACCCAACGCCTTGACCCCGGCCGGCCCTCCGCAGTGGCAGGTCCGCCGCGCTTCACGGTGCCGCCAGATGCGTGTGCACACGCAGAGTGCATCGGAAGGACCTGCCGGACGGATCGGAGCAGGCGGCAGGTGTTGCAGGCGGCGAGGCGTGCGCCAGCGACCCTCCGGTTCCGTGAGTGGCGGCCAGTGCGGGGGTTGGGTTCTCCCCGGCGCCGTGGCCCGGCGATTGCGTCCTTGGTGAGCCTCACCCCACGCACACGGCGTGCAGACCACGGGCGCGCCACACATCCATTACCACTGGAGGCGAACCATGTCCCTGTCTGGAGTGGGCGGTACGAATCCCTGGTTGCCGGACTGGATCGCGATCAGCAAGGTCCGCAGCGACAGCGCCGCGCAGAAGGTCCCGTCGTCCGCGTCGGCGCTCGGGCAGCTGACGTCCGCGAGCGCGCTCGCGCAGGCGCCCGTGCAGTCCATGACCGGCGCGAGCGGCGGGCAGCTGAACTCCCAGGACTCCAAATCGTTCAGCCAGTCGATGGCGTCGCTCACGCAGGCGATCCAGGGTGGTGACGTGGGGACCGCGCAGGACGCGTTCAGCAAGGCGAAGGCGTTGCTGCAGAGCGCCGGCGTGCACGGACACCACCACCATCACCACGGGGGTGCGAAGCCGGCCAGTTCGACGGACACCACCGCCGCGGCCGCCTCTGCCGGCCCGGCCGACCCGTTCGCATCCGCATTCGGCGACATCGGTCAGGCGCTGCAGGCCGGCGACCTCGCGCTCGCCCAGACCGCGCTGACCCGGCTCAATGGCCTGTTGCAGGACTCGACGACGAAGCCGACGGGCCCACCCGTTGGTGTGAACCGTCCCGCGAGTCCCGCCGGCGGGGTGATCGACCTCACCGCCTGAATCACCGCATGAAGCCGTCCGCGTCGCGGTCGCGCGGCCTGACGGCCGGGTGCCCGCGGCGAATGCGTGACACGGCTTCGGCGAACCCGGCGGTCCGCCGGGCGGCGGCAGAGCCGCCGACGTGCTGGTCGCGCCCTCGCGTCTATCTGGCCGCTAGCCTGGAGTATTCATGAACCGCCAGCCGAGAGTGCGGGATGTGCGTCAGCAGCAAGAAGATCGGCCGGCCGCGCCGGAACCGTGTTGTGGACACGATGAGGACAGCGGCCGGTCGAGCTTCGCAGCGGATGACGCGCAGACCGCGCTCGCAGGCGGCGGGCTCATGAATACTCCGGGCTAGGAGGACCCCCGGCCATGCCGGGGAGGCAATCGCAGTTTGACGGTTCCGGGAGCAGAAGCCGGAACTCTCCTCGTGATCCGCGACAGGACGCCGTGCACGAGCGCATCGCCCGGTTCGTCGTGCTCGCGCACGACGAGCGCGGGCAGGCGCGGGACCTGCGCGATCAGGGCTGTGCTCGGTGCCCGGTTTGCCAGTAGCCGTCGTGGAACCACGTGAGCGAGGTATCCCGCGCGGCGGGCAGGCCCGCGGGGCGTTGCACGGCGGCCCCGTCGGGGGGATAGAGCTTGTCGTATTGCGCGGCCGTCAGCCACAGCACGGGGCGACCCGTGGTCCACGCCACGAAGTCGGGCCGGTCGGAGAACATGGGAACCGCCGGCGCGCCCGCGACCGGCGCGGGCGTCCGCGCCTGCGCACCCGCGACCCGCGCGCGGTCGGCGCTCAGGAGGCGGCGCACGAGTTCGCCCTCGCGATGCGCCTCGCGCGTGGCAGGCAGCGCGCTGACCAGCACGACGAGCGCGGGCAGCAGCGGCCACGCCCGCACCCTGCCGCGCCAGGGCGGCAACTCGGCGAGTGCGTTGGCGCCGATCGCGGCCGC
Source organism: Candidatus Eiseniibacteriota bacterium (assembly GCA_903921835.1). Classification (GTDB taxonomy): domain Bacteria; phylum Eisenbacteria; class RBG-16-71-46; order RBG-16-71-46; family RBG-16-71-46; genus CAIXRL01. Next base: position 5,901 of record CAIXRL010000757.1, read on the forward strand.
GACCACGTACACCGACAGCATGGGCACGAGGTAGAGCGGCTGGGGCAGGGCCAGCGTCATCATGGCCACGGGTATGAGTCCCGCCACGACGGTGGCGATCACGAGCAGGCGCCGGCGCGCCTGGGCGAGCCAGGCCAGGCATCCCACGGCCATCAACCAGCTCGTGCCCAGGGTCGGGATCTTCGCGATGATCCGCAATGAGTACGGCAGGTACGCGGGAATCTTGGCCAGCACGACGGGCCACTGCGCGGCGAGGACGGCGGGCCAGCGTTGTGGCGTGAGCGAGAAGTCCTGCAGCGGCGAATGGCCGGGGTTCGCGGACGTGTACGCGATCAGCGTGTACGATGTGAGGTTGAATAGCGGCGCGCCCAGCACCCGCGCGTGATGGATCCACCAGGGTAGCGCGCAGAGCGCGAAGGCCGCCGCGCACTGCGCGGCCGTGCGCCACGGCAGCTTCGCGCCCAGCGCCAGGATCGGCGCCACGAGCAGCAGCTCGGGGCGGATCAGGTAGCCAAGGCCGAGCGCGATCCCGCCCACGAACGGCCGCGGACGCTCGCGGATCAGCGCCTCGAGGGCGACCGCCACCGCCAGCGCGCCCAGCACCACCGACTGACTGTGGTGCACGGCCTCGAGCAGCACGGGCGTGAGCGTGAGGAACGCCACCGCGGTCGCGCCTGCGCCCGGCGAGCCGATGCGCGTCGCGAGGCGTCCCGCGAACAGCGCGGTGAGCCAGGCAGCGAGCACGCCGAGCCAGGCGATCCGGTCCGCGAATGCCGGGCCGAAGATCGCGAGCAGTGGCGCGAGCAGGATCGGCATGAGCGGGCCGTGCACGAGGACCGGAATGGTGAGCGTTCGCGGATCGTGCATGGCCCACAGCGGCGGGTAGAGCATGGTCGTGCGAAAGCCATGCCCCGCGAGCAGCGAGCGCGCGACGAGCGCGTCCTCCCATACGTCGTTGAGCGGATGCGGGGGACCGGAGCGCACGATCGTCATGTCGAAGATCCACCACGCCGCGGCAAGCGCGAGCGCGACGGCGAGCGCGTGCGAGTGCCGGGCGCCGGGGGCCGAGGGCGCGGAGGAGGACTGGAGCATCGGGCAAAGCTAGGTATCGCGGTCGGCGCGGTCAAACGTGATCGACGACCCGATCGACAGCTGGGCCGCACGCGGCAGCCGGCGGGTCGCGCAGTTGGGTCTTCGCCTCTCCCGGCCTATCATGAACGCTTCGTCCCGAGCGGACCTGTGCCCGGTGCCGGCTACGATGCAGCGCGGCCCGGGTCACGACGGATCGGTCGCAGGCCGGCCCGCCATGGTTGTTTCTTCCCTCAGCCGTCGCGCGTCCAGGTGCGCGACTCGGATGCCCCAGGATGATCCGCACACGAGTGATGCAGGCCGCGGTCGCGGTGTCTTGCGCCGCGGTCACGCTGTGTGCCGCCGCGCGCGGCCAGGTTGCCGCCGGAGCGCCGACCGTGCCCCAGGTGAGCGAGACCGTCCTCGGCGCGGCGCGCGGGTTCGGCGGTGATGCGTTCAGGCTCAGCGCCGACCATACCCGGGTGGCCGTGGCGGAGCAGCGCGGGGAGAACGTACGGGTGCTCACGGACGGTGAGCCTGGCCCGCCCTGCGACGGCGTCGAGATGAATAGCATCGTCTTCAGCCCGGACGCGCGTCACCTGGCCTACGCCGCCTCGCAGGACGGCAGGCAGGTCGTCGTGCTCGATGGCCGCGCGGGGCCACCCTGCGACGCCATCGCGATCGGTGACCCGCGCTTCAGCTCCGATGGACGGCACCTCGCCTACGCGGCCCGCCGGGGCTCGAAGCACTTCGTCGTGCTCGACGATCAGGCAGGGCCGGAGTTCGACGGGATCGGCGTCGGCAGTCCGGCATTCAGCGCCGATGGGCGCCACTGCGCCTACGCGGCCCGCCGGGGCCCGAAGCACGTCGTCGTGCTCGACGGCCAGGCGGGCCCGGAGTTCGATGCGCTCTGGGAGCGCACGCCGCTCTTCAGTCCGGACGGCCGGCACGTGGCGTACGTCGCACACCAGGGCGCGAAGCAACTCGTCGTTCTGGATGGCGCGCGCGGACCGCAGTACGACTCGGTCGCGACGGCCAGCCTCGTCTTCAGCTCCGGCGGGCGGCGCCTGGCGTATGCGGCGCGCAGGGGAACGCGGCATCTCGTCGTCGTGGACGGCAGGGAGGCGGAGGAGTTCGACGGCATCAGCGCGGGCAATCTCGTCTTCAGCCCCGACGGCCGGCACCTGGCGTACGTGGCGCGCAGGGGGCCCCGGTACGTCGTGGTTCTCGATGGCCGGGCCGGACCGGAGTACGACGACATCACCGTCGGCAGCCTCGCATTCGGCGCGCACGGCCGGCACCTCGCCTGCATCGCACAGCAGGGCAGGAAGTGGTCGGTCGTGCTCGACGGCCGCGCGGGCCCCGGGTACGACGGCATCGGGGAGAACCACATCACGTTCAGCGCGGACGGGCGGCACGTGGCCTACTCCGCCACCGACGGCGCGAAACAGGTCATCGCGCTGGACGGCCGCGTCGTGGGAAACCACGACGGCTTCGATTCGGGCAGTCTCGTGTTCAGCCGCGATGGACGGCACCTCGGGTACTGCGCCCAGCAGGGAGCCGAGCACTTCGTGGTGCTCGACGGCCGGCGCGGAGCGGGATTCGACGAGATCGCCGAGGCCGGCCTCGTGCTGTGCGCGGACGGCCGGCACACGGCCTACGCCGCCGAGGGCTCCGGGGACAAATGGTCCGTCGTGCACGACGGCCGGGTCGAGCAGGAGAGCGGCTTCGACGCGCTCGGCAGTCTCCTGTTCAGCCCCGATGGGCGGCACCTGGCGCATGCCGTGCGCACGGGCGAGAGGTGGCTCCTGATGCTCGATGGCCGGCCGGGGCCGCAGTGCGATGCCGTCCTGGAGTGGACGCTGTCCTTCAGCCCCGACAGCCGGCACCTGGCGTACGGAATCCAGCGGGGCGACGAGCGCTTCATGCTGCTCGATGGCCAGGCGGGGCCAGCGTACGCGAGGATCCTCGCCGCCCCCTGCTTCACGACGGCGCACGGCCTGGTGTTCTTCGCGCAGAAGGGCGACTCGCTGGTGCGGGTGCGGTACGACTTCGCGGGCGTGCGCTGAGTCGCGTTCAGCGTGTTCCGATGACGGTCCGGGACAGGTGGCCTTCCCGGCAGGGCATCACGCGTGATGCGGTGGCGGCAGGCTCGGCGTCGCCTCGCTACTCGGGCTTGCCCTCGGGCGAGGCGAGGTGGTGCGCGATCAGGGCGCGCGCCTCCGCGTCATCCCCGGATGCCACCTGCAGGAACATCGGACCGGCGATCACGCTGTAGCCCGTTCCCATGCGTCCCCCGCCCATGAGGTCCTGCAGCACGTCGTTCCCGACGGTGCAGGCAATCCCCTCGGCCTCGAGCAGCGAGCGCACCACGGGGATGAGCATCGGATCGCTCGATTTCAGCACGGTGACGAACGCATCGGCCACGTGGGCAGGATCCTCGCCATCGTCCACCCAGTTCGACTCCACGTTGCACGTCGGACAACGCTCAGCGCCTTCGGCCAGGTCGTGGCCACAGTTCGGACAGTTCACGTGCGCCTCCTGATCATGGTCCGCTCCGCGCGGACGCGCCAATGGTGGCACCACATCATCACCTGAGCACCGCTGCCCGCGTCACTCGAGTGTTCGCACCCTGCGTGAGCCGCACCAGATAGAGCCCGGGTGCGAGCCGCTGGCCCGCGCCGAGGTCGAGAGTGCGCTGGCCTGCACCGACCTCGCGGGAGGCGATACGACGACCGGCTACGTCGAGCAACTCCAGCCGCGCAGGCGCATCGGTCGGCAGTGAGCAGTGCACCGTCAGCGTGCCGCCATGTGAGGGATTCGGGCGGACGGGATCGAGCGCGAAGGCGAGTGTGACGTCGGCAGGGACGTCCACCGTGCCGCCGAGTTGGCCGCTGCCCTGGACGCGCTGGGCATAGATGTCGTAGTCGATACCGCTGCGGTCATCGCCCCAGGTGGCGATGGCTCCGCCCACCCCGTCTGTGGCGATGGCGGGTTGCCACTGCGTACCTGCAGCGGTGCAGAGGCCCAGACCGGTGGCGTTCCACTGGAGCACGCCGCCCGATGAAATGTGCTGGGCGCAAATATCGGTCGCGCCGCCGAGTAGCTGGTCGCACCAGACGACGATCGCCCCGCCGGCGCGATCGGCAGCGATGGCGGGCGTGTACTGTCCGCTGGCGGTCGTGCTGAGCGCCACACCATTGACGGTCCACTGGGCTGCGCCGACGGCCAGGACCCGCTGCGCGTAGATGGCCATGCCGCCACGCTGGTCCTGCCAGGCCGCGATGGCCCCGCCCGCGCCGTCGGTGGTGACGGTCGGGCAGACCTGATCGCCTGCGGCGGTGCAGATGGCCACGCCGTTGGTGGTCCACTGGGGCACGCCGCTGGCCGACACCCGCTGTGCGTAGAGGTCACGGTTGCCGTTCCGCAGGTCATCCCAGACGACGATGGCCCCGCCGGCTCCATCCGTCGTCAATGCGAGGGCGTCCCACATTCCGGCGTCTGCGCACAGGGCCACGCCGTTGGCGGTCCACTGGGGCACGCCAGCCGCCGAGATGCGCTGGGCGTAGATGCCCTCGCCACCGTTGCGCTGGTCGAACCAGACGACGATGGCCCCGCCCACGCCGTCCGGGGTGAGAAACGGGAAGTGCTGGCCTCCGGCAGCGGTCGAGACTGCAACGCCGTTGGCGGTCCACTGCGCGGCGCCGCCAGCGGAGATCCGTTGCGCATAGACGTCCCAGCTGCCGTTGCGCCAGTCCTCCCAGGCGATGATCGCTCCGCCGGCGTCGTCGCCGACCAGAGTCGGGTATTCCTGGTAGCTGCCGGCAGTGCAGACCGGCAGGCCCTCAGGCGTCCACTGGACCACGCCCGCCCCCGAGACCCGCTGGGCGTAGACGTCGAAAGCGGCACTGCCCCCGCGCGCATCAGTCCAAGCGACGATGGCGCCGCTCGCGCCGTCCGAGATGAGGGTGGGGTGCACCGCAAGGCCGGTGGAGGTGCAGAGGGCGACGCCGTTGGCCGCCCACAGGGGCGTGCCGTCGGGCGCGAGGCGCCGGGCGTAGATGCCGTAGCCACCATTGCGGCTGTCGCGCCAAACGACCACGGCACCTCCCGCGGCGTCCGGGACGACGACGGGGCATTCCTGGGCGCCACTCGCGGTGCACAGCGGGACGTTCACGCTCGGATCGCTCGGCCAGGCCGCGGCTGCGGAGCGCGGCAACAGCAGCGCGAGACCAAGCAGCGCCGCGCAGACGAGGGATGTCTTGGCATTGTTCATGGGCGGCCTCCGATGAGGTGACAGGTGCGCTGGCTGATTCAGCCATCCAGTGATTATAGCTTGCCCGTTTGCAACGCGCCCGTGTGTCCGTTGCAGCCCAAACGCTGCCCGCCGGTACTCGGCGCGAGGGGCGGGGCGCTGCAGGCCACGGTGCGGCGGCGCGGCGGGCTGCGACTGGACGTCCTCGGCATCGCGCTGCAAGATGGCACCGGCGAGATCCGCTACGAGGACCGTGCCGTCGTCGAGGGCCAGCGCTACGGCTATCGGTCGCCGTCCTCGAGGGCGGCGTGGAGCGCCACTACGGGGAGACGCTGGTGACGGTGCCGGCGAGGCCGGTGCTCGCGCTGGAGGGCGCGCGGCCCAATCCGCCCGTCTCCGAACTGTTCGCGGCTTTCACACTGGTGGATCCGGGCACGGCGCGTATTGCGCCGCTGGGTTCCTCCTGGCGGCAGGTTCGTGCGTGGCAGTTGTCGGGGCTCGAAGCCGGGCAATACATGCACCGGCTGAAAGGCACGACGGACCTTGCGCCCGGCGTGTACCTGTTGCGACTCGCCTTCGAGAAGGCAGTTCTCGTGCGCAGGGTCATCGTGCTGACGTAGTACCTCCCACGGTGATTGTGACATTCCGGCTCGGGGTTCTTCGAGAACTCGCGCGGAACTGGCACGATTCGCCATCATGTTCGAAGGACGGCGCTGGCGTAGGATGACCACACGCGTGGAGCACGCGTCGGAGCGGATCGTCTCCTGGTCTTCCGCCGAGGGGAGGAACCGATCGGAGTTCCACGGGGCATGGACGAAGGCGTTTGCTGCGGCGGGTCGCCCGGCGAAGCGGGTCCGCGATCTTCAGCTGACCGCGGTGCGCGAGATGGAAGGGTCGACGGTGCCGCGGTCGACGGCGATGACTCGTCTCTCGGGTCACAAGACTGAGAGCATCTGCCGCCGCTACGCGATTGTCTCCGAGGAGGATCTTGCAGAGGGAGTGAAGCGTCGCGAGGAGTTCCGGAAGGGGATCAGCTGAGAACAAGTATAGTTCCAGCATGGTTGGCCAGTTTTCACGGCCTGCGGAACACGAAGCGATCGTCGCAACCTGTTGCGAATGTGGTGCCGGAGGGGGGACTTGAACCCCCACGCTGCTTGCGCAACTCCGGATTTTGAGTGTGACTTAGCGAGTGTGAATAACGGGCACCATTGGGTACAACTGCGCAACACTGGCCATGATGGCGGAGGCGCGTGTTACCACTTCCAGCCCGTAGAAACAGGTGTTGCGCAATCGTTCAAGCACAGTTCGAGCACAGCACAGTCCGGTTGCGAGGCGCCAGGCATCAGCCCCTCACAAGCGACTCCTGTCGCGAATCCCCGCTTAACCTCGCTCAGGCTACTTCAGCACCGCGACCCTGGTCATTCGAGTGCTCGCGCCCTGACGCAAACGCACCAGATAGAGTCCCGGTGTGACGCGGTGCCCCTCTGCAAGGTCCAGCGTGTGCATGCCGGCCCCAAGCGAGCCCACATCGTGTGCGGCGATTCGTCGTCCCGCTACGTCCAGCAGTTCGAGCGAAGCAGCGGCCGAATTCGGAAGCGTGAAGTGCACCCTCAGCGCGCTTGCGCATGTGGGATTTGGGCTCATGGGATCGAGTGCGAACGAGAGCGGTGTCCCGCTCGACACATCGTCGACGGTGGGGCCGATCTCTCCGTTTGCCCCCACCCGCTGGGCGTAGATGTCATAGCTGGCGCCACGCTGATCCGACCAGGCGATGACGGCTCCGCCCTCGCGGCTAGATGCAATCGTGGGCGAGTGCTGATCGCCCGGGGCAGTGCAGATGCCGACGCCGTTGGCCGTCCACTGAGGGGCACCAGCGGCCGAGATCCGTTGTGCGTAGATGTCCACGGTGGGGTTGCGGTGATCCTCCCACGAGACAATGGCTCCGCCTGCGCCGTCCGTGGCGATCATAGGGGTCAACTGGTCGCCGGCAGCAGCGCACAGGGCGACGCCGTTGGCAGGCCACTGACACGTACCGCTGGCGGAAATTCGCTGGGCGTAAATATCGTTGTTCCCGCTTCTGGAATCTTGCCACGTGAGAATGGCGCCACTCATGCCATCCGAGACGAGAGTTTTGTAGATCTGGTTGCCAGCAGCGGTGCAGATAGGCACGCCGTTGGCAGGCCACTGGGGCGTACCGTTCACCGAAAGTCTCTGAGCATAGATGTCCGGGGCTACTCCGCTGCTTCCCCAGTCCGTCCAGGCGACGATGGCCCCACCTGCGCCGTCCGAGACGATGGCTGGCTCGTTCTTGTTGTAGCTGTTTGTGGTGAGAGCGAGACCGTTGGCAGGCCACTGGGGCGTACCGTCGGAAGAGATGCGTTGGGCGAAGATCTGGGTCGGGCCGCTGCGGCTGTCCTCCCACGCGACGATGGCTCCACCTGCACCGTCCGGGACAATCTCGCCATAGTGCTGGTCGCCGGCGGCAGTACACACAGGGACGCCGTTGGCGGTCCACTGAACTACGCCATCGAACGAAATCCTCTGGGCATAGATGTCGTTGGTGCCGCTGCGGGTGTCAGCCCACGTGATGATGGCGCCGCCAGTGCCGTCAGGGGCGATTGCGAGGAATGTCTGATCGCCAACTGCAGTGCAGATTGCTACTCCGTTGGCTGTCCACTGGGGCGTTCCATTGGCCGAGATCCGCTGGGCATAGACGTCCATGGTGCCGCTGCGAGGGTCTTGCCAGACGACGATTGTCCCGCCCGCGTCGTCCGAGGTGATGTGGAGCCATTGCTGCTGGCCTGTGGCCGCGCAAAGCGCCACGCCGTTGACGGGCCACTGAGGCACACCGGCTTTCGAGAGCCTCTGGGCGTAGACATCCCCTGCGTCGCTGCGGGGGTCTTCCCAGACAACGACGCTCCCACCCCAGTTGTCTTGGATAATTATCGGGTACTTCTGATCACCGGTGGCTATGCACAGCGGCACGTTCACGGTGGAGTCGGTTGGAAAGGCTGCAGTAGCGGGGCGAGGCAGCAAGAGCGCAAGGACGAACAGTCCGACGTAGCAGAGACAAGTGTCGATCACCCTGGACATGGCGGCCCCTCGAGATTGGGATGCGGGTGCAATGGCGCAAGCTGCGCACGTATTGATAGTACGTCCTGCGATATGAGCTGGAAGGAAGCCGTGCTCCATCCGGAGCATCACGCGTGAGCCCACGACCGATTGCGTGTCATTTCGTATCGAAGCCGACCCGTAGAACAAGCGCTTGAGGGACATCGTGTGGCCCTCCAGGTGGACTGCGTCACTGCGCGGCAGCGTGGTAGTGGCGCGAGTCTAGCGGACGGTGGGCCCCGTGGTTTCCACGGGTCCTTACTCATTGTGCCGCAGCGGGTAACGGCGACCCCGGTGCCACTCTAGCGTCTGGGTTTCCGTGCGGGTTTCCACCCGGGTTTCCGGCCGGGTTTCCACTCAAGGAGGATTCAGTGGCGAAGGAGCGCAGGCGGGCGACGCAGGATGAAGCCCGGGAGGAGGCA
>CAIXRL010000758.1 GCA_903921835.1 Candidatus Eiseniibacteriota bacterium
AGGCGCGTGACCTCGTCCTGGTACCACGAGACGACCGGATTGCCGATCCGCAGCGTGGCGAGGTCGGCCGACAGTTCGGAGGGCGTGAGCACGCAGACCCAGCCGCGATCGTACGGGCTCTGCAGGAGCAGCGCGGAATCGCGCTGCAGCTCCGGGTTCACCTGGCTCACCGTCCCGCCCACGGGCGCGCGCAGGCGCGCCAGCTCGTCGCCGCGGCGCAGCACGAACAGGACGTCGCCGCGCTGGACGCTCGTGCCGACCGCGGGCAGGTCCACGCGCTCGACCTTGCCCACGGCCTTGCGCGCGAAATCGTCCAGCCCGACGCACACGCCGCCGTCGGCCTCGATCTGCGCCCACGCGTGGCCGGGCGAGACGAACGCCCCGCCGGGCACGCAGTACTCGTGGCCCGCGACGACCTCGGCCAGCGCCGGCGCCACGACGCGCACCGACGGCTTGCTCTGCGATTCCAGCCGCGCCTGCCGCTTGATGAGCATGCGGTTGGCGAACGCCACCAGTTCCTCTTCCGTGAACGGCTTCTGGACGTAGTCCACGGCGCCGTGGGTCATGGTCTCGACCGCGGTCTCGATGGTGCCGAATCCCGTGATGACCGCAACGTCGACGTCGGGCCGCAGGTGCTTCACGGATTTCACCACCTCGACGCCGTCCATGGTGGGCATCTTGAGGTCGGTGAAGAGGAAGTCGTAGTCGTTCTCGCGGACGAGCGTAAGCGCCTCCTGGCCCGTCTCCACCGTGTCCACGCTGAATCCCGCGAGGACCAGGATCTTGCGGAAGCTGTCGAGGATCACGGTCTCGTCGTCCACCGCGAGGATGCGCGCGCGGGCATTGGGCACCTCGGCGCGCTTGAGCGAACGCGCCTCGTCCGCGAACGACAGCTGCAGGCTCGTCCGGAGCACGGCCTCGCGCTCGCGGCGCTCGCGCACGACGTCCATGCGCTTACCGACCGCGCGCACCGCGAAGTCGATGCCGATGAACACGACGCACAGCAACACCACCAGCAGAGCGGTCATGGTCGTCCCTCCCTCCCACCGGCATCCGTCCGCTCGAGAACGGGCCGGGCATGGTTGAGCAGCTCGGTATCGTCGAATGGCTTGGCCAGGAACGCCGTGGCTCCGGCGTCGATCGCGCGCGAGGCGTTCTCGGCCGTCGCGTATCCCGTGATCAGCACGATGGGCACGTCGGGCCGCCGCAGGCGCATCTCGCGCACCAGGTCCAGTCCGCTCTGCCCCGGCAGCATCATGTCGCAGAAGATGAGGCGGCAGTTCGCCAGCGCCTCGTGCGCGAGCGCCGCGTCCGCGTCGCCCGCCTGGGCGACGCTCCAGCCCTCGCTGCCCAGGATGAGGCGCACCGCGTCGCGTACGACGGTCTCGTCGTCGATCACCAGGACGTCCCAGATCCCGCTCATGCGGTCCCTCCCGCGTTCTCGGCAGGCCGGCTCGCCGGCCGCTGGTGCGGCAGCCGGATCACGAAGGTCGCGCCCCTGCCGGGCTCGCTGCTCACGTCGATCGTGCCGCCGTGCCCCTCGACAATACCCCATGACACCGCCAGCCCCAGCCCCAGGCCGCGGTTGCCCTTGGTGGTGAAGAACGGTTCGAACAGGTGGTCGAGATCCTCGGGACTCATGCCCTTGCCGGTATCGCGCACTTCCAGCTCGGCGTAGCCCTGCGGCCCCTGCGCGTCCAGCACCTCGCAGCGCGTCCAGTGGCAGCCCTTGCGCGTGCACCATTCGACCCGGCCGCGCTCCCCCGCCACGATCGCGAACGCCGGCGCGCCGCACTCACCGCACCGGCGCTCGGGAACGTCGAGCCGCATGCGGCAGCGCGGGCAGGCGTAGGTCGCCATCGCACCCGACTCCATCGGCTCGCTGGCGCGATGGTTCACGCGACCGTAGACCGGATCGAGGTGGACGACCGTGTCGCGCTCCTGCTGGCGGCGGATCACCTTGATGCCGGGATAGCGGCCGATGCGCGTGCCGGGATCGAGCAGGTCGCAGCCCTTCGGGCACTTCGCGGCGCGGAACACCGTGTGGCCGCGCGTCGGGACCTCGACTTCGCCCGTGTGGACGTGGATCGTTCCGCCCTCGTCGCCGATCGCGTCGGCGGCATTCATGATCAGGTTCACCGCCACCTGCTGGATCTGGTTCGCGTCGGCCGAAACCGTCGCCAGCCCCTCGGCGAGGTCGAAATCCAGCGCGACGCGCTTGAGCACGAGCTGGTTCATGATCACCGCGGCGCCACGCCGCACGACCTCATTGAGGTCCGTGGGCTTGCGCTGCGGCGGCGTCTGGCGCGAGAAGTCGAGCAGCCCGCGCACGATGTCGCGGCAGCGCTTGGTCTCGCGCACGATCACTTCGAGGTCCGCCGCCATGTCGGGACGGTCCGTGAGGCGCTTCTGCAGGAAGGAGGCGTAAGTCAGCACGCCCGTGAGCGGGTTGTTGATCTCGTGCGCCACCCCGGCCGCGAGCCGGCCCACGGAGGCCAGCTTGTCGGCCTGCGTCAGCTGCCGCTGCGCCTTGCCCAGCTTGCGGGTCATCTCGTTGAACGAGCGCGCCAGGTCGCCCAGTTCGTGCCCCGCGGTGGCGGGCAGCGTGATGTGCAGGTCGCCCTCGGCCACCTTGCGCGTCCCCGCGATGAGCATGGCCACGGGCCGCACGACGAAGCGCTCGTTCAGCCACCACAGCAGCAGGCTGCTCGCGGCGATGGCCAGCAGCGCGAGCAGGATCAGCTGGCGCTGGTCGGCCGCGATGCGCCGGTCGGCCTCGGCCAGCGAGACGTTCACGTCCAGCACGCCCAGCACCGTCTCGTCGCGACGGTGCGCGTGGCAGTCCGAGTTCCAGCAACGCGTCTCGTTGTGGATCGGGCGGATGATGCCGAGCACGCGATGGCCGTCCTGGGCGCGGTAGATGCGGGCCCTGTCCTTCGTGGGCAGCTTCTGCAGCGGCTCGTCCACCGTATGACAGCCGTAGCAGGCCTCCGCCTTCTTGTCGAGCGCGTGCCCGATCTCGGCCTCGTCGGAGGAGAACATGATCTTGCCGGTGCTGTTGAACAGCCGGACGCGCTCGATGCCCTTCTGCGAACCGATGGTGAGCATCTCGCGGTGCAGCGCCGGGCGCCGGTTCTCGAGCATGTCGTAGAACGTGCTGCTGCCGATCGTCTCGCTGAGCTGGTCCGCGCCCTGGGTGAGCTGCGCCGTCAGCGCGTCGCGGTGCGCACGCAGGATGAGGCCGGACATGGACCCGATGGCGGCGGCCGTGACGGCCGCCACCCCCACGATGGCCATGATCCCGATGCGCAGCTTCATCGTCGACCCTTCAGTGTCCCCGTCCGCGTCCGCGCGCCGGAGCGGCATGCTCGTGCGCGGGGAAGATGGGAAGATAGCGCACCGCCATGGCAAACAGGACGAAGCCGATCGCGACCAGGCCCACCGAGACGGTCATCTCCATCCACGAGGGCACGTAGTGCGTGCCGCTGGAGCGCTCGAGTCCAGTGATGCTGACGTTGAGGCGGTAGAGGATGAACCCGAGCACCGCGAACAGGCCGCCGATCACCAGCCCCGGCTTGCTGGCGCGCACCCGCGGGAACGACAGGATCGCGAGGGGCGCCACGACGCCGGTCACGAACTCGAGCAGGAACATGCGGCTCTCGTAGATCGGCTTGAACACCTGCCCCAGCATGCCCGCGTGGAACAGCAGGTCCAGCCGCAGCACGCCGTAGATACCGAGCACGACCATCATCACGCGGCCGAGCGGCTCGAGCAGGTCCATTTCCAGCTCGCGCCCGAACGCGCGCCCGCTCAGGTAGGACTCCACGATCACCATGCCGAGACCCGCGCCGATGGCGGAGATGTAGAAGAGCAGCGGCAGCGCAGGCGTGTACCAGAATGGATGCAGCTTCTCGGGCACGATCAGGTACATGGTGCCGAGCGAACTCTGGTGCAGCGTCGAGAGCAGCACGCCCAGGATCACGAGCGGCGTGTTGATGAAGTGCATCAGCCTGGTCATGGAGGTCATACCCAGCCGCTCGAAGATGATGTGCGAGAACTCCAGCGTGAGCACCGTGGTGTAGAGCATCACGCACCACGCCACCTCGAACATCACCGAGTGCTCGTTCCAGTAGACCATTGCGTGCCAGATGCGCCACGGCTGGCCAAGGTCGTAGAGCAGCCCGATGCACACGAACACGTAGCCCAGGTAGCCCGTGAGCAGCGTTGGGCGCACGATCGGCTCGAAGCGCTTGATGTTGAACAGGTGCACCGTGGCCATGAGCGTGAACGCGCCCGCCGCGAGCCCGACACCGCAGAGGATGTCGAACCCGATCCAGACGCCCCACGGGAAGTGATCGCTCAGGTGGGTCGTGGCGCCCAGGCCGCGCGTGAAGCGCATGAACGTCACGTACAGGAACAGCGCGAACAGCACGCCGAACGCGAAGCGCCAGAACGTCATCTTGAAGCCGCGCGGCCGGGGCAGCGACAGCACGCTCATCACTTCACCTCCCCGGAACGCGGTCCTTCGACGCGCCGGACGTACTCGCGGCGGTGGGTGATCCAGTGGATGCCGTAGAGAATCGCGCCGCCCAGCGTGACGATGTCCGGCACGCGCGACAGCACCGCCCACGTCAGCTGGCCGAGCGGCTTGTTCGGCAGGTTCGTGCGCAGGCCGAGCTGCGAGAACGGCACGCCCGACAGCAGCAGCACCGAGGTGCCGCCCGCCTCGTCGAGCCCGTAGATGTGGTCCACGTAGCGCGCGGGCTCCGCCGCCATGCGCTCGCGCGCCACGCGGATCAGCTCGTCGCGCTCGCCGAAGAACGTGGCGCCGGTCGGACACACGCTCGCGCACGCGGTGGGCAGCCCCTTCGCGAGCCGCGGAGCGCACATGACGCACTTGCCGACCACGGGTATCGCCTTGTCCCACTGGTATTTCGGCACGTCGAACGGGCAGGCCTGGATGCAGTAGCGGCAGCCGATGCACTTCTTGGCGTCGTAGACCACGGGGCCGGACGGCGTCTTGCGCATGGCGCCGACGGGGCACACCGACGCGCACGTCGGCGAGAGGCAGTGCATGCACATGCGGCGCACGTTCACGCCCGCGCGCTTCTCGACCACCGTGAACGTGTACGCGGTGGTGGCGTCCTCGATCTCGAGCGGCAGGTCGTTCTGTTCCTTGCACGCGGCCGAGCACGCGCCGCAGCCGATGCAGCGCGTCGTGTCCAGCAGCAGGGCGTGACTCATCGCGTGCCCTTCCCTTCGACGTGGCAGCGGGCGCAAGCCTTGTCGTCCTCGGTGCCGAAGCCCGCACGGCCGTTGTGGCACATGCCGCACGCGGAGCCCTCGTGCATCGCCCCGTCGGGGCGCGCGCCGGTGTTCTTCATGGCGAACGGCCTGGGGTGGCAGCTCTTGCAGGTCAGGCTCCGGCCCAGGTGGGTGGCGTGCCGGAAGGTGACCACACCGGGTGACTGTTCCGAGCGCTTGAAGACGATCGGCGCGGGGCCCTGGAACGCGGCGGGCGCCTTGCTGGAGGCTCCGGGCGCCGCCTTGGCGAGGGTCCTTCTGCCAGTGTGACAGGACAGGCATGACTCGCTGGCGCGCGTGTCAAAGGCATGTTTGCCGTCGTGACAAGCGCCACAGGAGCCGCGGGCGTCCATCTCGCGATGCGTCGCGCGCCGCGTCGGCGTCAGCATTCGGAAGAGCTTCGGGTGGCAGCCCGTGCAGCGGTTGCCCTCGTAGTCCACGTGGGTCGTGTGGCGAAACACGACCGCGCTGTCGGAGCCGACTGCGCGGCTGAAGACGATGTCAGGGGGCAGTTTGAGGTCCACGGCCGGCGGGACTCCCGGAGGGCCGGCGTGGGCCGGGGCGGCGGCCACCACGAGCAACAAGGCAACCACCGCGATGCCGCGGATGCGAGAGAAACCCATCATTGAACGGCCCTTTGGTCCATCCCTCATCTGGAGGCCTCGCTTCCGGTGGCATGCCAGAACCGGTCGCAGCAATGGTCATTCCATGTCCCCTTCTCTCGCGAGACACCGCGGGAGCCGAGGCGGGGCGAACCGGACATTCTGTCCGAACCGCGGTGAAGCGCCGCGGCCTCGCCCCGCCCGGCTGTGCTGTTGCTGACTGCTTTCGTCCCCCCGCCACGACCCGTCAACCCGGACGATTCATGAGCCCGCAGCCTGGGAGCGCGATCTGCGCGCCATCCGGTGCCAGGCTCGGCGGCCGAGCTTCCTGCCGCTGACGCGCATCTCGCACTCTCGGCTCGCGGTTCATGAATCGTCCGGGTTACGCTGCCACGATAGCGTCGCCATCCCGCGCCCGCGGGATACCCAACACGGAGGTCGAATGAGCTCGACGGCAGAGACGGTAACCGGGGAGCGGCAGGGACTGTTCGCGCAGCTGGCGCAGCTGCAGCGCGCGTTCTGGATGCTCAACCTCATGGAAATGCTCGAGCGCCTGGCCTACTACGGCGTGCGCGTCGTCATCCCCATCTACATCGCGCAGGCCGACGAGATTCACGGACTCCACTTCACGCAGATCCAAAAGGGGCACATCTTCTTCATGTGGGCGCTGGTCCAGACCGGCGTCCCGATCCTTTCGGGCGGATTCGCTGATCGCTACGGCTACAAGAAGACCATCGCCGTCTCGATCGTGATCAAGATGATCGGCTACCTGCTGATGGCCACGCAGCGCGGGTTCTGGCCATTCACGTTCGGCTGCCTCGTGCTCGCGTTCGGCACCGCCATCTTCAAGCCCGGTATCCAGGGTTCGCTGCTGCGCACGCTGAAGAAGGAGAACTCGTCCATCGGCTGGGGCGCGTTCTACATGCTGGTGAACGTCGGCGGCTTCCTCGGGCCGCCGCTCGCGCACTACCTCTACGGCTTCTCCTGGCCGACCGTGTTCTACGGCTGCGCCGTGATCGTGTCGCTCAACTTCCTGATGCTCTTCACCTACCGCGACATCGACGCGGGCGGAGCCCAGACCGGCAGCCCGTGGCGCGTGGTGGGGATCACGCTGCGCAACCTGATCAAGCCGCGACTGTTCGTGTTCATCCTCATCATGTCCGGCTTCTGGCTGATGTTCATGCAGCTGTTCGACATGCTGCCGAACTTCATCGTGGACTGGATCGACTCCTCGGCGATCGTGAAAACGCTGCACCTGCCCGGCGCGGTCACGTCGGTGACATCGCGCGGCACCATGATCTCGCAGGAATGGATGATCAACATGAACTCGTTCATGATCATCTTCATGGTCGTGTGGGTGTCGCACATGGTCTCGCGCATGCGACGCGTACACTCGATCTTCATCGGGATCACCATCGCCTCGCTGGGCCTCCTCGCGGCGGGTTTCACGACATCGGGCATGGCCTGCATCCTGGGCATCTGGTGCTTCTCGCTCGGCGAGATGCTCTCGAGCCCCAAGATGAACGACTACCTCGGCGTCATCGCTCCCGAGGGCCAGAAGGCGCTCTACATGGGCTACGCGAACATGCCGACGGCGATCGGCTGGGCCTACGGCTCGCTACTCGCGGGCGACCTCTACGACAAGATGGGCGACAAGGCGAACCTGGCGCTGCGCTACCTCGGCGAGCACGGCGCCGCGGTCGCAGGCGTCACGCGCACCGACGCCATGGTGGCGCTCCAGCGCTCGACGGGGCTCGACGCGGCAAGGGCGACGCAGTTGCTCTGGGACACCTACCACCCGTTCCGCCTCTGGTACCCGTTCGCGGCCATCGGCATCGCATCTGCCATCGGCATCTTCTTCTACGCGCGCTGGGCCAGGAAGTACGAGGGCGCAGACGTCTGAGCCGATTGCGAACTTTCTCCCACACCGTCGCCCGCCCACGCTCGTTGCGAGGGCGGGCGATGCGTCTTGAAACAGGCAATTTGCACGGCCTCGCGGGAAGGGTTTCACTTGTGGGTTCGTCCCGGGCCAGACTACAATTGCTCATCATGATCTGATTCCCGAGACCGTCCTCGCTGCGACGGTCAACCTTTCCCCCGACTCGCCGCCACCCGCGGCTTGGAAGGTTCATGTCCAGACTCCTTGCGACCATGTTGCTGGCCCTGACGGTGTTCGCCGCCCCGGCTTTCGCGAATCCGAAGGCGCTCTTCGATAACTACCACGCCGAGTGCGCCGGCAATGCCGACTGGGAGATCGACGATCAGCAGCCGATCCCCTCCCCCGCGCAGAGCGGCATCGGGCCCGCCACCGCCTTCACCTACTGGCAGGGCGCCATCTCCTCGTACGGTGTGTCCCTGGTCAAGCGCGGCTACACCGTGCACACCAACACCGCCGCGTTCACCTACGGAAACTCGGGCAACACGTACGACCTGTCGAACTACGACGTGCTGATCATCCCCGAGCCCAACACGCTGTTCACCGCGGCCGAGATCACCGCCATCGAGTCGTTCGTGCAGAACGGCGGCGGGCTGGTCGCGATCTGCGACCACTCCGGCTCCGACCGCAACAACGACGGCTACGACTCGCCGATGATCTACAACGCCATGGATCCCTCGCACACCTTCTTCGGCATCCACTGGGGCGTCTCGGGCGACGCGAACAACAGCATCACGCAGGTCTCGACGAACGTCGCGCCCTCCGCCTCGGACTCGATCACGCACGGTCCCGAGGGCGCGTGCGTCGGTGTCTCCTTCAACGCCGGCGGCACGTTCACGCTCTACCCGTCCGCCAACTCCTCCGTGCGCGGTGAGGTGTGGATGAACGGCGTGGCGCAGACGAGCGCCAGCAGCGTGATGGCGGCCTCCGCCCGCTACGGCAGCGGCCGCATCTTCATGATCGGCGACAGCTCACCCGTGGACGACGGCAGCGCCGTCCCCGGCAACAGCAGCATCTACAACGGCTGGGATGGCGAGGCCAGCGGCGGCGACAGCACGATCTTCCTGAACGCCACCGAGTGGGCCGTGCGCCGCACCGGCGGCGTCAACGACACGCAGGCGCCGGCCGTCGCGATCACGTCCCCCGTGGGCGGCGAAACGTGGAAGGCGAACTCAGTCCACGCGATCACCTGGACAGCCACGGACAACGTCGGGGTCACCGGCGTCGACCTGTACTACTCGGTCGACGGTGGCTCGACGTACCCCAACTCGATCGCCACCAGCCTCTCCAACACCGGCACGTACTCGTGGACCGTTCCCAACGCACCGGGCACGGCGACGCGCGTGCTGGTCTCGGCGCACGACGCGGCCAACAACGCAGCGACCTCGTTCAGCGCCTCCAACTTCACGATCGACCGCTGGACCATCGTCGCCAGCGCCGGCGCGAACGGCACGATCTCGCCAAGCGGCACGGTGCTGCAGGCCCAGAACACCAGCCGCACGTTCACCATCACGCCGTCGGCGAACTGCCACGTGACTGGCGTGCTCGTGGACGGTTCCCCGGTGGGCGCGGTGACGACCTACACGTTCTCCGCGATCGCCGCCAACCACACGATCGCCGCCAGCTTCGCGTTCGACACGCGCACGATCACGGCCTCAGCAGGAACGGGCGGCAGCATCGACCCGAACGGCGTCGTAAGCGTGAACTACGGCGACAACCAGTCCTTCACGATCGCGGCGAACCCCGGCTACCACGTCGCGGACGTGCTCGTGAACGGCGGCAGCGTGGGCGCGGTGACCAGCTATGGGTTCACCGGCGTCACCACGAACCAGACCATTGCCGCGAGCTTCGCGCAGGACGCCTTCACGATCGAGACCACGGTCGGCGGCGGCGGCAGCGTGGCGCGCTCGCCGGACCAGGCCACGTACGCGCAGGGCGACCCGGTGCAGATCACCGCGCTCCCGGGCACGGGCTTCGCGTTCGCGGGCTGGAGCGGCGACACGACCGGCTCGATGAACCCGTTCACGGTCACGGTGACGCGCGCGCTGAGCTACACGGCCGCGTTCGCCGACACCGCACGGCCGGTGGTGATCGTGACCTCACCTGTCGGCACCGAGGCGTGGACGTTCGGCACGTCGCAGGACATCACCTGGTCCGCGACGGACAACGTCGGCGTGACCTCGGTGACGCTCGAGTACTCGATCACCGGCTCCGACGGACCGTGGCTGCCGATCGCGAACGGCCAGCCCAACACGGGCACGTACAGCTGGGCGGTGCCGGAGCCTGCGACCACGCAGGCCGACGTGCGCGTGACCGCGTTCGACGCCGCGAGCAACGCCGCGAGCGACACGAGCGCCGCACCGTTCATCATCCTCGATGCGAGCGCCGGCGTGAACGGCGGGCCGGCTGTGCTGTCACTCTCCCGCCCGATGCCGAACCCGTCCGGAAACCTCTCGACGATCGTCTTCTCGCTCCCGGGCGAGGCGCACGCGCGCGTGCAGGTCATGGACGCCAGCGGCCGCCGGATCGCGGTGCTCGACGGCACCTTCGGCGCCGGCCGCCACCAGTGGCAGTGGGACGGGCGGCTCGAGGGCGGTTCGCGCGTCAGCGCGGGGCTCTACTTCGTGCGGCTGACCACGCCGTACGGCGATCGCATGCAGCGCCTGGTGCGCCTCGACTAGCCCGCACGCGTCTGCGGTGAAGCACTCGAGCGCCCCCGGCAATCCGGGGGCGCTCGCTCATTAGCGCCCCTTGCGCGCTGCGCTGTCCCGCCCGCCAGGCCGCGGCGGTCGCCGCGGTACCGGGCGCATGACGTCCCGCCAAGCCGCGGCGGTCGCCGCGCGCGATCCGCGCGTCCGGGCGAGAGCGAG
>CAIXRL010000759.1 GCA_903921835.1 Candidatus Eiseniibacteriota bacterium
CCTCATCGTGTTGACAACGCGGTTCCGGGGTACCCACCGGAGGTGGGTCCGGCCGGCCGATCTTCTTGCGGCTGACGCACATCTCGCGCTCTCGGCTCGCGGTTCATGAATACACCGGGCTAGGATGGCGACCCGAGGCGAGTGAGCGTCACTTTGCGGACCCTCCTGCACGGCGCGCTCGAGCGGCCGCGACCCGAGCGACGAGTGTCTCGAACGGGGCCGTGGAGCGAGCCACGCGCTCTTGGTCGAGGTAGCAGCAGCCGGCACCGTCGTTGAGCACCGCCCACGTCGAATCAGAACGTGCCGAGAGCAGGAGCAGAGCGCTCCCACGGCGAAAGACACCGGGGTTCTGCGTGACGACGGTCAGGACGGAGTCACGCGCGGTACCGAAGACGACTCGATCGACACGGCAGATCATGCCCGGCGGGTTGTCGATGAAGCGATCGAGCGAGCCCACAACCGCGAGGTCCGCGTGAGCCGCCAGGGAATCCAAAGAAGATGCCGCCGCCTCCTGCAGGATCGCCAGCATGCGTTTGGGAGCCTCGTTCGCCGAAACCGCCTCGACACCCTCTGCCGAGTTGCCGGCGGTCCAGAAGGCCTCCCTGACCAGCCACCACTCCCCGCGAGAGCGCAATAGGTAGAGGATGACGCGGCGATCCGGCTGCGCGATCTGTTGCCTGAGCGCTTCCGCCGACCAGGTTGCGGAACCGAACCTCACGTCCACGGTTGAATCTGTGTCGGGCCCGACGATCCAGCGATCGACTGCGATGCGAGCGAAAGCCTGACTCGTCACGGCGTGGCCATTGGACCCGGGTTCAGGAATCTCGCGATTCCCCGCGTCTAGGACGCGGCCCAGAATGACGGCATCCGATCGTGCGATGATGCGTGCGAAGGGGTCGCGAGCGGAGGAGGCCTGTGCCTGTGCTGCGGCCGAGGGAGAAAGGAACAATGCCGTGATTGCGAATGCTGCGAGCTTGGTGATCATTCGGCTCGCGGCGGCCGGAGCACGCGGAGAAGGCTCGCGTGTAGGATCAAGTTGAGTTGGCGCGCGATGGCGGAGCAAAGAGCCTCCTGCTGCGGGTGCATTGGACCGGGAAGTCTGAGTGCAGGTGGGGAGGCCGATCGAGACCCGAACCCACCCGGTGACGGAACCTCCGCTTCTGGCCCCTGTGGACAACCGGAGTTGACCGAGTTCCCTCGAATGATAGAGCTCTCACCAATCTCGATCATTCGAGTCCCATCGACCAGCGCGCGGAAACGAAACACAACTCCTTGGGGCGGGCCATCTTCTGCGCGCAATCCGCTGAAGTCTATCATTGGGCCGTCGCTCCTGATCGCAGAGCCCCGTCGCCGCGACCCGGGCGATCCCATTCCCGGCGAGGACCTCGATGGGCGCGCGCCGTCGCGTCAGGAAGACGCGGGCCTACATGGCCGTCCACGCGGGCTCATGAATCATCCGGCCTGGCCGCGCCGCGCCCCCGCGAAGAGCACGCCCGCGGGCCAGAGCGCGAGCACGATCGCGCCCGTCACGATCACGACGCCCACCAGCCGCAGCACCGGGTTCGGGCCGGGCGAGAACGTCCCGTGATCGATCACCACCACGAGCGCCAGCGCGAGCGACTCGAGGAACCACCAGCCGCGGCGGTCGGCGTCCGGCGCCGCCCACACTGCGAGCAGGGGCGCGAAGAGCAGCGTCTCGCGCGCCGGGAACGAGGGTGAGAGCAGCGCCAGCGCGCCGAACGCCCAGGCCGCGAGCGCCGGCCCCTCGGCGTTGCGGCGTGCGAGCACGACCAGGCCCGCGAGCGCGAGCGCAGCGCACGCGAGCGCGCTCCACGCGGGCGGCGCGACGCCGGGCCACGCGCGCAGCAGGCGCCATGCGACCGTGCCGCCGCCCGCTGACGCGGGCGGAACCCAGGCGACACCCCACGACACCGGCGCGAGGACGTGCAGCGCCGCCAGCACC
>CAIXRL010000760.1 GCA_903921835.1 Candidatus Eiseniibacteriota bacterium
ACAGCGCCAGCACGCCGGTGCACGCCGCGAGGGCGCGCGCGCTCACGCGGGGCTCCGCGGCGGCGACGCGCGCCCCGGGCCCGCCTCGTGCTCCGCGTTCGCGCGCGCCACGTGCTCGAGGCAGCGTGCGACCAGCGCGGTCCAGCCCGTCTGGTGGCTCGCTCCGAGCCCGCGGCCGTCGTCGCCGTCGAAGTACTCGTGGAAGAGCACGAGCGACTTCCAGTGCGGGTCGGTCGCGAGGCGCGGGTCGTCCCCCGCGAACGGCCGCCGGCCGTCGGCGCCCGGCACGAACAGCCGCGTGAGCCGCAGGGACAGCTCGCCGGCCACCTCCCCCAGCGTCATCATGCGTCCCGAGCCGGTCGGGCACTCGACCTGGAACGCGTCGCCGTGGAAGTGGTGGTAGCGCTCGAGCGCCTCGATGAGCAGGTAGTTGAGCGGGAACCACACGGGCCCGCGCCAGTTCGAGTTGCCGCCGAACAGCTCGGTCGTGCTCTCGGCCGGCGTGTACTCGACGCGGTACGTCCCGCCGTCGATCGCCATCTCGAAGGGCGCTGCCGCGTGGGCGCGAGAGAGCGAGCGGATGCCGTACGGCGAGAGGAATTCGCCCTCGTCGAGGAGCACGTGGAGCACGCGTTCGAGCCGCTCGCGCGACGGGATCGCGAGCAGCCGCCTGCCGTCGCGGTTCGCGGACAGGTCGCTCGTGGCGTGGTCGAAACACGTGATGTGCCGCGCGAGATCCTGGCGATTGTCGAGGAACCACTGCAGGCGCCTGCGGAAGCCCGGCAGCCGGTCCAGGACGTCCTGCTCCAGGACCTCCACCGCGAGCAGCGGGATGAGCCCCACCGCCGAGCGCACGCGCACCGGAATCGCCTCCCCACCGATGTTGAGGCGGTCGTGGTAGAAGCCGTCGCCGTCGTCCCAGAGCCCCGTGCCGCCCAGCGTGTTCATGGCGTCGGCGATCGCGATGAAGTGCTCGAAGAACCTCGAGGCCAGATCCTCGTAGGCTGCGTCCTCGCTGGCGAGCTCGAGCGCCATGGACAGCATGGTGCCGCAGTAGAACGCCATCCACGCCGTGCCGTCCGCCTGTTCGAGCTGCCCGCCGCCCGGCAGCGGCTTGCTGCGATCGAAGATCCCGACGTTGTCGAGACCGAGGAAGCCGCCGGCAAAGAGGTTGTTGCCGTCCGCGTCCTTGCGGTTCACCCACCACGTGAAATTGATCAGCAGCTTCTGGAACACGCGCTCGAGGAACAACCGGTCGCGGCCGCCCCGCGGTCCGCTGATCTTGTAGACGCGCCACGCCGCCCACGCGTGCACGGGCGGGTTCACGTCGCCAAACGCCCACTCGTACGCGGGCAGCTGGCCGTTCGGGTGCATGTACCACTCGCGCGTGAACAGCAGCAGCTGCTGCCGGGCGAAGTCCGGATCGATCCGCGCGAAGGCGACCATGTGGAACGCCAGGTCCCACGCCGCGTACCACGGGTACTCCCACTTGTCCGGCATCGAGATCACGTCGCGGTTGTAGAGCTGCGGCCAGTCGCGATTGCGCCCACGCGACCGGCCCCCGGGTGGCGGCGACTGCGCCGGGTCGCCCTCCAGCCACTCGCGCACGACGTAGAAGTAGAACTGGCGGTTCCACACGAGGCCCGCATACGCCTGCCGCGCCACGGCGCGCTCGGCCTCGCCGAGCCGCGCCGGCACCGTCGTGGCGTAGAACTCGTCGCACTCGGCGATGCGCGCCGCGAACGTGGCGTCGAACTCGGGGCCGAACGGCTGCGGCCGCGCCTCGCGCGCGTCGGTGAGACGCAGGCGCAGCGTCACCTGAGCGCCCGGCGCCACCGTGAGCAGGTGATGCGCCGCCGCACGCGTGCCCTCGCGCGCGGGATTCACGGCCGCCTCGTTCCCGGAGACGATGCGCGCGTGGAACGCGTCCTTCACCCACGGCCGGGCGTTGGGCGTGCCGAAGAGCCGCTCGGTGTTGGTGTCGTTCTCGGTGAACAGCAGCGCCGGCGCCTGCCCGCCGGGGCCGGCCTCGACGTCGAGCACGAAACGCCCGAGCGTGCCGTGCTCCGCGACCACGCGCGCCGGGCCGTCGGCCGCGAGCCGCGGCCGCGGCGGATACGCCTCGCCCGTCCGGCCCCAGCTCCACGTGTTGCGGAACCACAGCTGCGGCAGCACGTGCAACGACGCGGCATCCGGCCCGCGGTTGGCGACCGTGATGCGCACGAGCACGTCGTCCGGCGACGCCTTGGCGTACTCCACGGTCACGTCGAAGTAGCGCCCTTCGTCGAACACGCCCGTGTCGGCCAGCTCGTACTCGGGCTCGTGCCTGCCGCGCGCGCGGTTCTCCGCGACGAGCCGGTCGTAGGGGTAGGCGGCCTGCGGGTACTTGTAGAGCCCGCGCAGGTAGCTGTGCGTCGGCGTCGCGTCGAGGTGAAAGTACGCCTCCTTCACGTCCTCGCCGTGATTGCCCTCCTCGCCCGACAGCCCGAACAACCGCTCCTTGAGGATCGGGTCGCGCCCGTTCCACAGCGCGAGCGCGAAGCACAGCCGGCCCTCGCGGTCGCACAGCCCGAGCAGGCCGTCCTCGCCCCAGCGATAGGCGCGGCTGCGCGCGTGGTCGTGCGGCAGGTAGTCCCAGCTCGTGCCGTCGGCGGAATAGTCCTCCCGCACCGTGCCCCACTGCCGGTCGGACAGGTAGGGCCCCCAGCGCTTCCAGTTCTGCTCGCGCGCCGCGTCCTGCCGCAGGCGTTCCCGCTCAGCATCCACGTCGTCGTCCTCGCGATTCGGGCCTGCGCCGCCGCGACCGCGGCGGCTCAGGCCGCGCCGATCTCCACCACCGTCTTGATGCCGCCCACGCGCGTGACCAGCGCCTCGCGCGCGCCAGCGAGCGGGAAGCGATTCGTGATGAGCGCGCGCACGGCGTCCGGCCAGAGCGCCATGAAGCGACCCAGGTCCGCCACTGCCGCCTCGTAGGCATCCCGCCCCGCGTTCACCGTGCCCAGCACGACCTGGTTGTTGAGCACGACCGAGCGCATCAGCACGCCACCATCCACGTCCGGCGCGCCACGGCGGCCGGGAACGCCGGTGAAGACGAAGAGCGCGTTGGGGCCCAGCGCGGCGAGCGCCTCGAACGCCGGCGCCTCGGCGCCCACCGCCTCGTAGACGAGGTCCACGCGCCCGAGCGGGGGGAACAGCGTCGCCAGCGGCGTGTCCGCGCTGGAGACGTAGCTCCCGCCGATCGACTCGAGCAGACCCGCGCGCACGTCGGCCGCGCCCTGCCGCGAGACCAGCGTCACGCGGCAGCCGGCGACGCGCAGCGCCATCGCGCCCAGCAGCCCCACCGGTCCGCCCCCGAGCACCACCGCGTGCAGACCCGCCAGGTCCTCGCCGCGCCACGGCATGCGGTCCAGCATGCGGCGCACTTCGAGCAGCGCCTTCTCGGCGATCGTGAGCGGCTCCACCAGCACGCCCACGTCGCGCAGTTCCGCGGGCACCGGCACGAGCCAGCGCGCGGCGTCCACCACGCGGGCGGTCATGAAGCCGTGCGCGCCCTTGATGCCGCGCTCGACGTAGCCGCCCGTGACGCAGAAGTCCTGGCGGCCCGCGCGGCAGGCATCGCATGCAGGGTCGGCGCAGGGCCGGCGCACCATGGGCACCACGAGCTGCCCCGGCGCAAAACCGCCGGCCTCCGGGCCCGCCGAGACCACCTCGGCGAGCGATTCGTGGCCGAGCACCAGGTACCCCTCCCCCG
Organism: Candidatus Eiseniibacteriota bacterium; assembly: GCA_903921835.1. Lineage (GTDB taxonomy): Bacteria > Eisenbacteria > RBG-16-71-46 > RBG-16-71-46 > RBG-16-71-46 > CAIXRL01. The sequence goes on from CAIXRL010000760.1 coordinate 3,752, forward strand.
CGGGCGGCGTGCCGTAGTCGAACGCGCAGATCTCCCGGTCGGTCCCACAGACGCCGACGCGCAGCACGCGCAGCAGGACGTCGTCGGGCGCACGCAGCGCCGGCTCAAGATGGTCCACGAGCCCGATGAGGCGCAGTGCTGGCGTGACGGCGAGAGCTTTCACGTGCGTGTCTCCCGGGATGGAGCGGGCGAGCCTGGAAAGGCGGGAGTGTAGCGCAGGCGGACCCGGGCGCGGCGCTCGGTTACAGTGTGCGCGAACCCGAACCCCCGCCGGAGGCAATTCTCCATGAACACCACGTTCGGACGCTCGCTGCTGGGACTGTGGCCGCTCGATCCGTCCATCACGTACCTGAACCACGGCACCGTGGGCGTGGTGCCCCGCCGCGTGATCGCGTTCCAGGACGCGCTGCGCGCGGAGATGGAGCGCCAGCCCGCGACGTTCCTGTTCCGCGACGCGAACCACCTCGAGGGCCGCGCGGTGAGCGAGCGGCCGCGCATGCGGGTCGCGGCCGACCAGCTCGGCGCATTTCTGGGCGCCCGCGGCGACGACCTGGTGTGGGTGGACAACGCCACCGCGGGCGTCAATGCCGTGCTGCGCTCGCTCGACTGGCGCGCGGGCGACGAAGTGCTGGTGACCGACCACGGCTACGGCGCGATCGCGCTGGCGGCGCGCGGCATTCTGCGCGCGTTCGGCGCCGTGGTCCGCGAGGTGGTCCTGCCCGACCCCGCGGTCGAGCCCGGCTCCATCGTGGATGCGATCGCGGGCGCAGTCGGGCCGCGCACGCGCCTGGCGATCGTGGACCACGTCACCTCGGGCAGCGCGCTGGTGCTGCCGATCGCGGAGCTGGTCGCGCGCTGCCGCGCGCGCGGCGCGGCCGTGCTGGTGGACGGCGCGCACGCCCCGGGCGCGCTGCCGCTGGACCTGGAGACGATCGGCGCTGACTGGTACACGGGCAACCTGCACAAGTGGGCGCTGGCGCCGCGCAGCTGCGGCGTGCTGTGGGCGCCGGCCGCGCGCCAGCCGGACCTGCACCCGCCGGTGATCTCGTGGGGGCTCGACCAGGGCTTCACGGTCGAGTTCGACTGGGCCGGCACGCGCGATCCCTCCGCGTGGCTGGCCGCGCCCGAGGGTTTCCGCATGCTGGAGGAACTGGGTGCGCCCGCCGTGCGCGCGCACAACCACGCGCTGGCGTGGCAGGGCGCGCACGCGGTCGCGAAGGTCGTCGGCACGCGCTTCGACGTGGCGGAGTCCATGGTGGGCTGCATGGCCACGCTGCCGCTGCCGCCGTCGTGCGGCTCCAGCAGGGAGGACGGGGCGCGGCTGCGCGACCGGCTGCTGTTCGAGCACCGCATCGAGGTGCCGGTGATCCAGCTGCACGAGCG
>CAIXRL010000761.1 GCA_903921835.1 Candidatus Eiseniibacteriota bacterium
CCCGAGGCGCCGCCCATGCTCCGCGTCGGCGCGCCCGCGCGCGTCGCCGAGGCGCCACCGATGTTGCGCGTCGCGCCCGCGCTCGCGCCGCCGCCCATCATCGTCCTGCCGCCGCCGGTCGCGCCGCAGGCCGCGGACGCGGACACGTTCGCTCCCGCCGCCGACGCGGCGTCCGTGTTCGCGCCGCCCGCGTTCCAGCGGCCTTCGTGGCCCGTGCTCGATGCCCCGGTTGCGCATCGCATTCCGAAGCGCGCCTGGACGTGGGGCGGTATCGCCGCGGCGGTGTTCGCCGCCGGCTGGCTCGGGGCCGTGGTCAGCACTCCGACCCATCAGGGTGAGCCCGGACCGTTCACACGCATGTTGCGCGCCGTGGGCCTGGGTGCGCCGCACTTCGTCGCGTCGGTCAACAGCACGCCCAACGGTGCGTGGATCGCGGTGGACGGCAAGGATGTCGCGCAGCGCACGCCCGCGGTTGTCGAGCTTTCGCCCGGCCCGCATGCGATCACGCTGTCGCTGCCCGAGCTGGGCAGCACGCAGGTCCAGGTGCGTGGCGAGGGGGGTGAGAAGGTGGCGGTCAACCCTTCGCTCAACGGCGGCCTCGAGGTGTATTCCTCCGACGCCAGGGTGCCGATCTCAGTCGCGCTCGACGGTCGCGATGTCGGCTACGCGCCGGTCCGCCTCGAGTTGGTGGCGCCGGGTCTGCACGAGCTGCAGTTCACCGGGCCCGGCATGCCGGCGTGGGCGCAAACGGTGCAGGTGGGTGTGCATCGCACCGCGCAGGTCGTTGCGCATCCGATGAGCGCGCCTGCGAACGGCGTCGTGCAGGTGCAGGCGACGCTCAACGACGAGCGGGGCGCTTCGTCGCTCTCGGGCGCGCAGGTGTGGGTGGACGGCCAGTTGCGCGGCGTCGCCCCCGCGTCGCTGGAGCTGCCGCGCGGACCTCACAGTCTCAAGCTGACGTGGCACGGCGAGACCGCCCCGGTGCAGGTGATCGACCTGCCGGGCGGGAACCGGCGTTTCGCCTCGTTCGGTTTCGGGCTCGAGACTCCCTCGCCGCAGGTGGTGCTGCTCGGCGGCGTGCACCCCGCGAGCGCCAATGAACAGGTGGTTCTCTCCGCCACGCTCACGACGCTGCAGCTCGGCGACGTGCGCGAGGCGTGGCTGCACGTGAGCACACCCGAGGGACTCTGGCGTCGCTACCCGATGACCGCCATGCGCGGCGCCCGCGGACCCGTGCTCGTCTGCGTGTTCCCGCCGGCGTCACTCGCGGGCGGCAGCGCGCGCTGGTACGTGAGTGCGTCCACGCTGCAGGGCGACGAGTACTTCTCGGAGATGCAGGTGGCGAGCGTCGGCGGCGGCGCGACGCGGCCCCGCAGGCACGGCTCGGGCAGCCCGACGCCCTGACGCGCGACGACAATTGCGACGGCTCCGACCACGCCGTGGTCGGGGCCGTCGCGCTTGTTACGCGCGGGCGCACGCACGCCGTCGCGGGGAACAGGCACGAAACTCGCCCGCTCGCCGGCGATGGGCGGACGCGGAGCGGTGCCGATTGCGGTGACACTGTGGCTGGGCCTGGCGCTGGGCGCGCGCACGGGAGCCGGCGCGGCATGGGTCTGCCTGGCCGTGGCGCTCGCGCTGGCATGGCTCGCCGACCGCGCACCGCCGCGCACCGGCATGGTGCTGGTCGCCACGCTCGCGCTGCTGTGCGGGCTCGCGCGCGGCGCCGCGCGCACGCGGCGGCTCGAGGCCGAACGCGCGGCGCTGCCGGCGGACGACGCCTTCGTGCACGTCGTGGCCGTGCTCGCCGAGCCCGCGCGCCGCGAAGGCGACGCGCCG
>CAIXRL010000762.1 GCA_903921835.1 Candidatus Eiseniibacteriota bacterium
CGGCACCAGCGTCACCATCAACGGCAACTACTTCATCGGGATCACGTCGGTCAGGTTCAACGGTATCGCAGCGCCATTCACGGTCAACTCCTCCGCCCAGATCGTCACGACCGTGCCCGCGGGTGCCTCGACCGGCAACGTGACGGTCACGAACGCCGCCGGCGCCGGCTCGCTCGGCACGTTCTACTTCCCGCCCGTCATCACGAGTTTCGCGCCCGCGGGCGGCGTTTCGGGCACCGCCGTGCACATCGACGGCACGAACTTCGCCATCGTCAACCAGGTGAGATTCGGGAGCGTGGATGCCAGCTACTCGCTGCAGGACAACAACCACATCCTGGCCTACGTGCCTGGTGGCGCGGCGACCGGTTCGATCACCGTGCTCAGCTTCGCGGGGAGCGCCACCAGCGCGAGCAGCTTCTTCGTCGGCCCGGCGCCAACGGTGTCCAACGTGTCTCCTGCCGGCGGACCCGCGGGGACTCCCGTCACCATCACGGGGACGGATTTCGCCAGCATTTCAGCGGTGTCGTTCAACGGCATCGCGGCGCCATTCACCGTGACCACCTCCACCTCGATTTCCGCCACCGTGCCCGGCGCCGCGACGAGCGGCAGCGTCGCGGTCAGCAACCCATCGGGCACAAGCACGTGGTCGCAGTCGTTCTACGTGGGCAACGCCGCCGTGGTCGCCGGGTTCGCGCCCTCCTCGGGCGCGGTCGGAGCCTCGGTGACGTTGACCGGCAGCGGCTTCATCTCCGCGACCGACGTGCGCTTCGCGGGGGTCAGCGCGAACTTCGCGGCCAGCACGGATGCGCAGATCGTCGCCACGGTCCCGGTGGGCGCCGCCACGGGCGCCATCTCGGTCTTCAATCCGGCCGGCACCGGCGTGAGTGCGGCAACGTTCGCGGTCGCGCCGAAGATCACGAGCTTCTCGCCCACCACGGTCGCGGCTTCGAGTGCCGAGGGCACCCCGGTGACGATCAGCGGCTACAACTTCACCGCAGCGTCCGCGGTACGCTTCAATGGCGTGCTCGCCAGCTTCGCGTTGGCGGACGACCGCACGATCTCGGCGTGGGTGCCCGCGGGTGCCACGACCGGAGCATTGACGGTCGCAACCCCATACGGCAGCGCAACCAGTCCGTTCGCGTTCGAGATCATCGTGTTCACGCCGCCCGCGCACTTGCCCTTCGCGAGCTGGCCCCTGGCGCCCTGGCAAAACGTGCCCGTCTCGACGGCGTTGGGAGACCAGTGCGGGCAGGTCACCTGTGCCGACAGCACCGGCGGGGCGTTCATCGCCTGGCAGGACTACCGCGCCGGGAACTGGGACATCTACCTCCAGCGCGTCACGGCATATGGCGACATCGCGCCGGGGTGGCCCGCCGGCGGGCGGGCGGTCTGTGACACGACGGGAGACCAGACCTCGCCTCGAATCGTCGCCGACCAGGTAGGCGGCGTGATCGTGACCTGGACCGACGCCCGCAGTGGCTCCTGGGACATCTATGCGGAGCGCATAGGAGCCGATGGGACGCGTGCCCAGGGCTGGACTCCGAATGGAACGCGTGCATGCATTGCAACCACCAGCCGGCAGAATCCGGCGATCGTCGAGGATGGCCAGAGCGGAGCGATCCTCGCCTGGGAAGACAACCGCGTTGGCCGCTGGGACATCTATGCGACCAGGATTCTTTCAAACGGGGTAGTGGCCAGCGGCTGGGACCCCGCAGGATCGATGGTCTCGAATCCCTCCTACAACAGCACCAACCCGGCACTGCTCACGGACACGCACGGCGGAGCCTACCTGGCCTGGCGCGACGGCAACTTCTGCTGGCTGACCAGGATCGCGGCATCCGGCCTGTTCGCGCCTGGGTGGCCGTCCGGCGGCATCCGGCTCACGAGCTACTACTGTTCAACCACGCCGACGCTCATCGCTGATGGAGAGGGCAACGCCATCGTTGCCTGGTCCCACTACTACTACGCCGCAGCCGCGAAGTACCTCGCCGACGCAACCTATCCTCCGGCCTGGGGCTGGGCGGGCCGCGCGATCAGCACGCAGGGGAACAGCATCAACGGCTTCTCGGCGGTGCCCGATGGGCAAGGGGGGCTTCTCGCGGCCTACCAGTACGGGGGCAGCATGATCTGCCAGCGCGTGCTGGACAGCGGCGCGAACGCCCCCGGATGGCCAACCAATGGTCTCTACCTGCGGAGTGAGTCCAATACCGCCCAGAATCCCCAGGCCGTCCCGGACGGCCTCGGCGGCGCACTGGTCACGTGGGAAGACAACCGAAGCGGCGACTGGGACATCTACGCCCAGCGCGTCCTCGGCACCGGAACACTGGCTTCCGGCTGGCCGCCGAACGGAGCGGTCGTGTCGGACGCCACGAGCTCGCAGCAGGGTCCGCACATCACGACCTCCCCCGTCGCCGGTGCGATCATCACCTTCCAGGACTACCGGTCCGGCGGCTGGGACGTGTATGCCCAGAACGTCGGGCTCTCCGGAAAGCCCGGGAACCTGGAGCCGCACGTCACCTCGGTGCGGGACGTGGCGAACGATCAGGGTGGCAAGCTGCGCGTCTCGTGGCAGGCGAGCCGGCTCGACACGCTCCCCACGATGGAGATCTCGACGTATGGCATCTGGCGCCAGGTGACCGGGCTGGCAGCGCTGGCCTCGCTGCGGCGCGGCACGGCGCTGTTCGCCACCACGGACGCAGAGGTGAAGCCGGGCGTGCTGCGGCGCGAGCGGGCCAATGCGCAGGACGTGTGGTGGGAAGGCCTGGGCTCGATCCCGGCACGGGGCCAGCTCACGTACTCGTTCGTCGCGAGCACGGTCGCGGACTCGGTCGCCGGCTCTCCGGGCACCGAGGTCTACATGGTGGACGCGCACGCGACGTTCGGGCCCTACTACTGGAGCGCCGACCCGGACAGCGGCCACTCGGTGGACAACCTGCCGCCGAGCACGCCGCGCTCGCTCGTGGCCAGCTATCAGCCGAGCTCGGTCACGCTGCACTGGCCGATGGTGGGCGATCGGGACCTGCTGCAGTACCGCATCTATCGCGGGGGACTGAACGACTTCACGCCGTCGGAGGCGACGCTGGTCGGCTCCACCACGGACACGTCCTTCGTGGATCCGCACGCGGGCGACGCGATCTATAAAGTCGTCGCGATCGACATCCACGGCAACGCGAGCGCGCCTGCGACTGCCGCCCCGGCGTCGTTCACCGATGTCCCGGGTGGACTGCCGGCTCGTCTCGAACTCGCGGCGGCAGCTCCCAACCCGGCAGCGCTCTCGACATCACTGCGACTCCGCCTGCCGCAGGCTGCCGCGGTCGAGTGGTCCGTTTACGATCCCTCCGGACGCGCCGTGCGGCGGGTCGCAACCCACACACTCTTGGCCGGCGAGCACTCGCTGGTGTGGGACCTGCGCGACGACGCGGGCCGGCCCGTGGGACACGGGCTCTACTTCGCCCGCGTGATCGCTGCGGGACACACGTTCAAGCAGCGCGTGGTGGTGCTCCGCTGATCTTCGCCCATCCTCACCGCGCGGGCCCGGGAGCCGAACGCTCCCGGGCCCGTCGTGTGTCGGCCGGCTCCGTCTTGTCTCAGTGCGCGTCCGCGCCGCCGCGTAGCTGTCCCTTGTCCCACCGGAGCGAGAGGATGAGCGGAATCGCCACCAGAAAGAGCAGGCCGAACACGAGGAAGATGTGCTCGAACGCGATCATCGAGGCCTGCTTCTGCACGGCGAGCGCGACCGCAGCCACGGCCTTCATTCGTGCGATGTCGAGCACTTCGCCCTTCGCCATGAGCGCGCGCATCGTGCCCTCGACACGGGCGGCGGTGATCGGGTTGTACATGGACACGTTCTCGGCGAGCGCGGCGTGGCTCTGGGCGGTGTAGCGCGCCACGAACGTCGCCGACAGTGCGATGCCGACGCTGCCGCCGAGCTGGCGCATGAGGTTGTACAGGCCCGTGGCGGGCGCGATCCGCGACATCGGCAGCTCGAGCATGGCGAGGTTGTTCAGCGGCACGAACACCAGTCCGAGCGCGAAGCCGCGCAGGATCAGGGGCCAGAAGAAATCGCCCTGGCCGCTGTCGGTCGTGAAGTGCGACCACTGCCACATCGACAGCGCGAACGTCGCCGCGCCGAAGCTGGCGATCAGCCGCGCGTCCACCTTCCCGAGCAGCCGGGCCATGACCACCATGGTGACCGCGCTCGCGAGCGCGCCGGGCAGGATCACGAGACCGGTCTGGTTCGCGGTGAAGTGCTGGAGCTGCTGCAGGTACACGGGCAGCACGAAGACGGTGGCGTAGAGGCACAGGCCGAGAATGCCCCCGAGGATGGCGCCCGTGCCGAACTGCCGGTTGCCCATGATGCGCAGGTCGATGACAGGGTGCTCGGTGGTGAGTTCGTGCCAGATGAACCACCCCAGCGTGATCGGGCTGGCGATGGCATAGGTCACGATCTCCCGGGACGCGAACCAGTCCAGCCGCTGACCGCGCTCGAGCAGCGTCTGGAGCGTGCCGATGCCGACCACGAGCAGCAACAACCCGAGCCAGTCGGTGTTGCCCAGCTTCTGCGCGAAGCGCGAGTCCTTGATGTAGTTCAGCGACAGCAGGAACGCCGCGACGCCGAACGGCATGTTGATGTAGAAGATCCACGGCCACGAGAACGTGTCCGTGATGTAGCCGCCCAGCGTGGGGCCCAGCGTGGGGCCCACCATCACGCCGACGCCGAAGATGGCCATCGCCTGCCCGTATTCCTCGGGCGGGAAGACCTCGTAGAGGATCGCCTGCGACGTGGACAGCAGCGCGCCGCCGCCGAGGCCCTGGACGATGCGCCACAGGATCAGTTCGTTCAGCGTGTGCGAGTTGCCGCACATGAACGACGCGAAGGTGAAGATGGCGATGGAGCCGGCGAAGTAGCGCTGGCGGCCGAAATAGGCCGAGAGCCAGCCCGTGATCGGCAGCACGATCACGTTGGCCACGATGTAACCCGTGGACACCCACGCGATCTCGTCCAGCGTCGCGCCCAGCGTGCCCATCATGTGCGGGATGGCCACGTTGACGATGCTGGTGTCGAGGATCTCGAGGATCGACGCGAACGTCACCGTGATCGCGATGATCCAGCGATTGCGGTACGCCTCGTCGTAGGCCCGCGCGTGCACCGCGGAAAGCGTCGCCGTCGCCAAACTCAGCTCTTCCGGGTGGTGATCGTGACCTGGACGCTCATCCCGCGACGCAGCGGCCGCGTCGCGGCGCCGTCGTTGTCGAGGTGGATGCGCACCGGGATGTGCTGGACGACGTGCGTATAGTTGCCGGTCGCGTTGTCCGGCGGCAGCAGCGAGAAGCTCGCGCCCGTCGCGGGGCTGAAGCTCTCGACCTTGCCGTGCACGGGGTGGCCCGGGTAACCGTCCAGATCCACCTTCACCTCGTCACCGATCCGCACGTGCTCGATCTCGGTCTCCTTGAGGTTCGCGGTGACGTACAGGTCCGCCACCGGAACCACGGCGAGGATGGCCTGGCCGGCCTGGATGAACTGCCCCGGCTTGACGTTCGTCTTCGCCACGACTCCCGAGATGGGCGCGACGATGTGCGTGTACGACAGCGTCAGAGCGGCCTGGTCGCGCAGCGCCTTCGCCGCCTGCAGCCGCGCGTCGGCGCCCAGCAGCGCCGCCTGCGAGGCCAGCACCTGCTTGCGCGCCGCGTCGAGCATCGCGGCCGCGGCCTGGTCCGCCGCCACCGCGGCGTCGAGCTGCTGCCGGCTGACCACGTTGCGCGCCGAGAGCGCCCGGTAGCGCTCCACGTCGCTGCGCGCGCGCGTCGCGTTCGCCTCGGCCTGCACGACCTGCGCGCGTGCGGCCGCGAGTTGCGCGTCCGCCTGGCCGGGACGGCCCTTCTCGCCCGCCATGGCCAGCGCGCCGGCGTAGTCCGCCTCCGCCTGCGCCAGCTTCGCCTTCTGCTCGCGGTTGTCCAGCTGCACGATCAGCTCGCCGGCCTTCACGGCCTGGTTGTCGTCCACGGCCACCGTGGACACGTAGCCCGCGACGCGCGCGATCGCCGGCACCACGTCACCGCCGATCTCGGCGTTGTCCGTGGTCACGTGTGTCTGGTTCCACATGAAGCGGTTGACCCCGGCGCCCAGCGCAAGCACGGCCGCGATGCCGAGAACGATCCGCACGATTACACCGCGCCCGCCGGGCGCGGCCTTGGCCGCCGCGGGGACTTCCTTCGTTTCCATGGACTCACTCATCGAAGTTTCTCCTCCCGACAGGCGTGGCTCAGTGAATGTTGCGCGCGACACCGGCCGCGCGGGCGAGGGCGACGCGGGCGCTGGCGACGGCGAAGCGGGCATCGATGTCCGCATCGCGCGCGCGCACCAGCGAGGACTGGGCGTTGATGACCTCGATGTTGCCGGCCACGCCGTTCGTGAACCGCTCGGTGGCCTGCGCGATCTCCTCGAGGCCCAGGCCCAGCCGCTCGGTGGCGACGGCCTGCTGCTCCACGCCGCTCGCAAGATCGAGCAGGGCGTTGCGGACGTCGGCCGTGACCTGGTCGCGCACGTCCTTCGAGCGCACCTCGGACTCGCGTACGAGCGCACCTTGTTCGGCGATCCTGTACTCGCGCCGGAAACCGTCGAGCAGGGGCAGCGTCACCGCGAGCGCGTACGTGTAGGTTCCGATGGCGCTGCCATAATGCTCGCCGCTGTTGCCCCAGTCAGCCGACGCGTCCACGCGCGGCATGCGTTCCCAGTTCAGTGCGGTGCGCTCCGCCTGCGCCTTCGCCAGCCGCGCCTGCTCGCCGCGGAGTTCGTCGCGGTGTTCGATCGCGAACGCCACCGCGTCGCTCTCCGAGCGCGGAGCGTCGCTGCCGCCGAGCTCCGCGCCCAGCGTGTCGGCGGGCTCCAGTTGCGCGGCCGCGTCCATGCCGAGCGTGCGCGCCAGCTCGATGCGCGAGCGGTCGCGCTGGTTGCGGGCGATGAGCAGCGCGCCGCGCGAGCTGGCGACCTGCGTGCGGGCGCGCGTGACGTCGATCGCGGGCGAGGTGCCGGCAGACAACTGCGCTTCGGCCAGGGACAGCAGGTCCTGCGCCAGCGCGAGGTCCTCGTCGCGCGCACGCGCCACAGCGTCGGCGCGGACCGCCCTCAAGTACGCGAGCGCGGTGCCCTGCGCCGCGGCCTCCGCGGTCACGCCGAGGTCGGCCCGGGCACCGAGCACGCCGAGCTGAGAGGCGTGCAGCCTGCGCCACGACGCGAGATCAAGCAGCGGCTGCGAGAGCTTCAGCCGGGCCTCGGCGTCGTAGACCGGACCCTGCAGCGCGGCATACGGCGGCGCGCCCGGCGCGGAGGGCAGACTGAAGCCGAGCGAGTACAGGTTGTAGGTGCGGTCCACCATGGTGGCCTGGGCGGTCAGCGAGGGCAGCAGCGCGGCGCGCGACTGGCCGACGCGCGCCGTGGCCTCCTGCGCGCGGAACTGCGCCAGGGTCACGCCGGGGTTGCTCCCCGCGGCGATCGAGACGGCCTGGGCGAGCGTGAGCCGCGTCGGCGGCTCGGCACCCGCCGGCGCGGCGAGCGACAGCGCGCACAACGCGGCCGCGACGACGGCAACGAAACGGGTCATCGGCTGTTCCCTCCAGCAGCGGGCGCGGCGAGACCGGCCAGCAGCAGATCGAGCGACGTGTCGAAGTACTTTTCGGGGTCCATCTCCTGGGTGACGTGCAGCTGGATCGAGTGCTTCCAGAGCGCAGCCACGAGGAGCGGCGCCATGAGCGCGCGTGTGACGTACTCCACGTCCAGGTCGCGGAACTCGCCGCGCGCAATGCCGTCGCGCAGGACGCGCGCGAAAAGGGCGTGGCTGCGCGCGATGATCTCGTCGTAGAAGAAGCTCACCAGCTCGGGGAACTGGCCGGCCTCGGAGATCACGAGCTTGGGCACGCCGCTCAGCGGCGAGTTCACCATCTGGTCCCAGCGCGCGTGCACGAGCTCGCGCAGCAGGTCGCGCGCGGAGCCTTCGTGCTGGTCCACGCGCTCCTCGGCGTTCACGATGACGGGCAGCAGGTGCTCGCGCACGATGGCCTTGAACAACTCCTCCTTGCTCTCGAAGTAGAGGAAGATCGTGCCCTTGGTGCAGCCGGCGCGGTGCGCGATGTCGTCCAGCCGCGTGGCCGTGAAGCCGTGCGAGACGAACTCCTGCAGCGCCGCATCCAGGATCTCGGCGGGCCGCGCTTCCTTCCGCCGGTGCCACCTCGGCTCGGCGGTCGGGCGGCTCGCTGCAGGTCGGTCCATGGGAGTCTCCAATGGTCGAAACAGCTACTAACTGAACGGTCGGTAAGTTAATCGGCAAATGACCGTGCAGTCAACAGCAGAATCTGTCCTGCCCCGGGCGAACTGCCGCATGCGACTGCCCGCCAACGGGATGGGTCCTGGTGTAGAGTGCCGGAAACGGCGATTCCCCTGGAGGATACCCACCATGCCCGACGCCCCGCTTCCCGATCTCGCGCGCCTCGTGCCGCGCGAGCTGGTGACCGAACTGCTCGCGATCGCGCGCGCATCCGGCGCCGGGTTCGCCGACGTGTACGCCGAGCACACCGTGCTCACCGGCTTCTCCTTCGATGAGGGTCGCGTGAAGACGGCTTCGTATTCCGTGCTGAACGGCATCGGCGTGCGGGCCGTCCTGGAGGACATGACCGGCTACGCCTACGCCGACGGCTTCGGCGCGGCCGGTGCGCGCGAGGCCGCGCGGGTCGCCG
>CAIXRL010000763.1 GCA_903921835.1 Candidatus Eiseniibacteriota bacterium
GTGGGCGCGCCGGGAGCGCGGGGAGATGGGGGCAGGGGGGGAGGCGTTGCTGCGGGCCTGCCCGTGGCGCAGACGGCGGAACGCGACGTTGAGCGGGGCCGCCAGGACGGGTGTATGATCAGTTCCACGCGCATGCGAGTTCCTGCTCTTCGGTCCTCCGCGCTTCGCGCGCGTGTGACCGGGGGTGAGGATGGTGGATTCGGCCGCGGTGGCTCCGGCGTAGGCTGTCCTCTGCGACCGCCCCTTGTGTTTCGTGGAGGCCGCCATGTCGATCTTCCGGGTATCCGCCCTCGTCTCGCTCCTCGTGCTCACCTCCCTTCGTGCCGGGCCGGCTGCCGCTCTCGAGGCCGCGGGCTCCGGAATCCCCGACGGCAGCGGTGGCATCATCGCCGTCTGCGCCGTGCCGCGGGGTGAGTACGAGGACCTCAACGTCCAGCGCCTCAACGCCGCGGGCGCGCCGCTGTGGACCACCGCCGGCGTCCTGCTGTGCACGACCGCCGTGGGCTACAGCACGCCCGCCCTGGTCTCGGACGGCGCGGGCGGCGCCATCGTCGCCTGGCGCGACGCGCGCGGCGGCAACTCGCTCTACGTCCAGCGCGTGAATGCCGCGGGCGCGACACAGTGGACTCCCGGCGGCGTGGTCCTCTGCTCCAGCATCGACTGGAGCGAGATCCCCTCCATCGTCTCCGACGGCGCCAGCGGGGCCATCATCGCCTGGCGCGACCGCCGCAGCGGGGTGGATGACATCTACGCCCAGCGCGTAAACGCGCTGGGCGCGACGCAGTGGGCCGTCGGGGGCGTGCCGGTCTGCACCGCATCGGGCACGCAGTATCGACAGACCATAGTCCCGGACGGCTCCGGCGGCGCGATTCTCGCCTGGCAGGACCACCGCGGCTCAGACCCGGACATCTACGCTCAGCGCCTCAGCGCCAGCGGGGTGGCGCAGTGGACGCCCGACGGCGTGGCGGTGTGCGCGGCCTCCAGCAATCAGGAGAATCCCCGCGCCGACAGCTGCAGCGCGGGCCGCATCGTCATCGCAGGGGAAGATTCGCGCGGCGGCAGCCCCTGCATCTACGCCCAGCGAATGAACAGCAATGGCTCGGCGTCGTGGGTGGCCAACGGCGTGGCGTTGTGCACCGCAGCGGGTGGCCAGTCGCAACCGGCGGTGGCGTCCGACGGAACCGGGGGCGCGATCGTGAGTTGGATCGACTACCGCGGGGGCACGAGCGGCATCTACGTGCGCCGCGTGGACGCCAGCGGCGCGCCCCAGTGGACCGCCGACGGCGTTGCGCTCCGCAGCGTCGGGTACTGCGGTCAGCAACTCATCGCTCCGGACCGGACCGGCGGAGCCATCGTCGCGTGGGGGGAGTCAGACAATGGCCCCAACCGGGTCCGTGCCCAGCGCGTGAGCGCGGCTGGGATTCCCCAGTGGAACGCGGGCGGCGTGCCGCTCTGCTCCACGAGCCCGTACGACCAGGAGTCCCCCACCGTCTCCCCCGACGGCTCGGGCGGCGCCATCGTGGCGTGGAACCTGAACGTCATCGACGTCGAGATGTACGCGCAGCGTGTGAGTGCGGCGGGGTCGCTGGCCTGGAGCGCTCCGGCTGCCCTCCACGTCGACCCGGGTGCGGACCACCGCATCGCGGTGATCGCCGACGGGGCGGGTGGCACCATCGCGACCTGGATGGAGAAGCGCAACGGCCAGTACGACATCGTCGCCCGACGGATGGACGCTGGCGGCGTGACGCTCTGGCCCCGCGCGGAGGTATGCACGGTGCCCGGGGATCAACTCTTCCCGGCCCTGACGACGGACGGATCGGGTGGTGCCATTGTTACGTGGATCGACGCCCGCGATGGCTCCAACGTCCACCTCTACGCCCAGCGGATCTCTGCTTCCGGGGCGGCGCTCTGGACGGCCGACGGCGTCGAGGTCTGCCCTGTGCCCGGCTGGCAGATCGGCGCTGGCATCGTCCAAGACGGCGGCGGCGGCGCCATCATCGCCTGGCAGGACGTCCGCAATCCGACCGGGGACTGGAACATCTACGCCCAGCGGCTGAACGCCAGCGGCGTGGCGCAGTGGACGGCCACCGGCGTGCCGCTCACCACCACGCCCGGCTACCAGGCGTTGCCCGAGGACAGCCGCGCCGACTTCCTCGCCCCCGACGGCACCGGCGGCGCCATCGTCGCGTGGACCGACGAGAGTGGCTCGTCGCGAGACATCTACGCCCAGCGGGTCGACGGCAGCGGCGCGACGCGATGGGCGACGAACGGTCTCGCGGTCTGCACCGCGACGGGTGACCAGACCAACGCGATCGCCGTGCCGGACGGTGCCAACGGGATCCTCATCGTCTGGCGAGACCAGCGCGCGGGCGGGAACAGCAACGCGCTCTATGCCTAGCGCGTGAACGGCTCCGGCGTGCCGCTCTGGCTCCCGAACGGCGTGCCGGTCCAGACGCTCGGTGCCTACGATTACACCCTGGTCCCGGACGGCACCGGGGGCGCCATCGTCGCGTGGCGCGACTTCCGCTCGGGCACCGCTATCTACGCCCAGAGCCTGTACGGCGTGGACGGCACGCCGCGCTGGACCACGAACGGCATCCCACTCTGCGGCGCGAGCGGCACGCGCCGCGGGGTTGTCATGGCGGCGGACGGCGCCAACGGCGCCTTCGTGGCCTGGACCGACTACCGTGGCGGCACGGGCACCGAGTACGCCGACGTCTACGCCCAGCGCGTGAACTCGATGGGCAGCCTGGTGTGGGGCGCGGACGGGGCGGCGGTCTGCAGCGCATTCGACTCGCAGCAGTGCCCCGCCATCGCGGCCGACGGCACCGGCCTGGTCGTCGCGTGGGAGGACCGCTACGACGGCGCGACGGACCACATCTTCGCGCAGCGCCTGAACGGATGGGGGCAGGCCCAGTGGAATACGCGCGGGGTGAACGCGGTGCCATCGGGCCCAGGGCCGGTCACGAGACTGAGCCTGACCGGTGCCCGGCCCAATCCGTGCGTGGGCGTCCCTCGCATCGCCTTCTCGCTGCCCGGCGACGAGCCGGCCACCCTCGAGTTGCTGGACGTGGGCGGCCGCCGGGTGGTCTCGCGCTCGCTCGCCGGGCTTGGCCGGGGCGAGCACGTCGTGCGCTTCGGCGAGGGCCCCGAACTGGCCCCGGCGTCTACTTCGTGCGCCTCACGCAGGGCAACGAGCGCGCGATGCGGAGGCTCTGCATCCTGGGCCGCTAGTGTGGAACGACCCTGGTGACAAGCACTGGTTCCAGCAGGCTGCACCTACTGTCTTCGTGCTGACGTCCTCTGGCTCCGCGCCGCGATCGCGTACGCGTCGAAGTACCGCTGGAGCGAAACTCCGCCAGTGCCATACTCGTTCGAGCCGGCAAGGAAGTCGACCACCACCTCCCGGGTGCGGGCGATCTCACGGAGACGGGCGACCGAACCCCGGAGCCGTGGATCCGAGAGGGTCAAGTCAAGAAGTTCGAGCGCACGCACCAACGCTCCATCGGCAAGGCGCTCGTTTCGGTGCTTCCACCGAATCGCGCGGCTCACTTCGCTCCCTACATTGCCCAACTGCTCGGCAAGCGTCAGTTCATGCCAACGGCCCGCGGCCATGTCACGATGCTGAACCGTACTCATCGCTGCACCAGGCTCCGGACGATTTCGCTGATCCGTTCCCGCGTAGCCAGATCATCCACGGAGCGAGAGCGATTCCCCAACGAAGGACGCAAGTTGATCATCGAGTCGAACTCAAGCCAATCGGCTTCGGGAAGATCGGGATACAGGTTGATGCCCCAGAGATCTTCCTGGCGGGA
>CAIXRL010000764.1 GCA_903921835.1 Candidatus Eiseniibacteriota bacterium
ACGATTCATGAACCGCCAGCCGAGAGCGCGGGCTGTACGTCAGGCGCAAGAAGATCGGCCGGCCGCGCCGGAACCGTGTCGTCAACACGATGAGGACAGCGGCCGGTCGAGCCTCGCAGCGGATGATGCGCAGATCGCGCTCGCAGGCGGCGGGCTCATGAATCGTCCGGGCCAGCCCGGACTGAGAAGATCGCGTTCGGCGCAGTTGCGGCGCGCCGGAGAGGGATGACCCCGGCGCCATCGCCGGGCTTTCCCGTCCCCCAGCCTACCAGCCGCGCGAGGCCGGTGCCATTTCGCGGCGGGGCCCGCGACGGGTTCCGGCTGCATGAGCCGCGCTGGCCGGCGGCCGGATCGCGCCATCCGCGATGGCGCACCGTGGCCCAGCCCGTTCAGATCACCAGCATCGCGTCGCCGTACGAGTAGAAGCGATAGCGCTCCTGCACGGCGTGCGCGTACGCCTCGCGCAGCAGCTCCTCCCCCGCGATCGCGGCGACGAGCAGCAGCAGCGTCGTGCGCGGCAGGTGGAAGTTGGTCATGAGCGCGTCCACCGCCTGGAAGCGATAGGGCGGATGGATGAACTTGCGCGTCCAGCCCGATGCGGCTTCGAGCGCGCCGCCGTGGGCGTCGCACGCGCTCTCGAGCGTGCGCACGCTGGTCGTGCCCACCGCGACGATCCGCCCGCCGGCGGCGCGCGCGGCGCCGAGCGTCGCGGCGGCCTGCGCGGGCAGGTCGAACCACTCCGCGTCCATGCGATGTTCGCGCGGGTCGGCCGCCGTCACGGGCCGGAACGTGCCGGGCCCCACGTGCAGCACGACGCGGGCCTGGCCGACACCCTGCGCCGCGAGCCGCGCCAGCAGCGCCTCCGTGAAGTGAAGCCCCGCCGTGGGCGAAGCCACCGCGCCCTCGACGCGCGCGAAGACCGTCTGGTAGCGCTCGGCGTCGTCCGCGCCGGGCGCGTGCCGGATGTAGGGCGGCAGCGGCAGCGCGCCCTGCGTCCGCAGCGTCATGGCAAGGTCGCCGCGCGTCACGCGCACGACGCGCTCGCCCTGCTCGCCCTCGCCGATCGCTTCCAGCGTCAGCGTGCCGTCGGCCGTCGCCAGGACCGCGCCCGACCGCGCGTGCTTCGCCGGCTTCGCGAGCACGCGCCAGGCTTCGCCACCTGCGGCCGGCTCGTGGCGCACGAACAGCAGCTCGACGCGGCCGCCGCTCGCGCGCCGCACTTCGAGCCGGGCGGGCAGCACGCGCGTTTCGTTCAGCGCGAGCACGTCGCCGGCTCGCAGCCAGCGGGGCAGGTCGGAGACGCGCTGGTCGTGCAGGCGGCCACCGGCGCGCTCGACCACGAGCAATCGCGCCTCGTCGCGGCGTGCCGCGGGTTCCTGCGCGATCAGCTCGCCGGGCAGGTCGTAGTCGAGATCCTCCAGACGCACGGGTTCCGCCGCTCTCGTCGTCAGTCGAGCGGCAGCTCGGGCGGCTCGGGTCCCGGAGCGCCTGCAAGGCGCGCGGGCAGCGGCAGCGAGAGGTGCTCGTAGGCGAGACGCGTGGCCTCGCGTCCGCGGTGCGTGCGGCGCACGAAGCCCTCCTGCACCAGGAAGGGCTCGTAGACGTCCTCGAGCGTGGTCGTGTCCTCTCCCAGCACCACGGCGAGCGACTGCAGACCGACGGGGCCACCGTCGTAGCGCTGGATCAGCGCCTCGAGCAGGCGGCGGTCCATGTCGTCCAGGCCGCGTTCGTCCACGTCGAGCAGCCGCAGCGCCTCGCGGGTCACACCAAGGTCCACGTGGCCGCTGGCCTTGACCAGCGCGAAATCACGCACGCGGCGCAGCAGGCGGTTCGCGACGCGCGGCGTGCCACGCGAGCGGCGCGCGATCTCCAGGGCGGCGTCCGCGTCGATCGACGTCCCGAAGATGCCGGCCGAGCGGTGCACGATGCGCGCGAGGTCGTCGGCCCCGTAGAAGTCCATGCGAAACGTGACGCCGAAGCGGGCGCGCATGGGCGAGGACAGCAGCCCGGAGCGCGTGGTCGCGCCCAC
>CAIXRL010000765.1 GCA_903921835.1 Candidatus Eiseniibacteriota bacterium
ACGCCATGGTCGAGCGCGTGGACTTCTCCTCGCGCCCCTTCCGCGTCTGGTCGGACGGCGTCGAGTACGCCGCGAAGAGCGTCATCGTCGCCACCGGCGCCAGCGCGATGCTGCTGGGCCTGCCGAGCGAGCACCAGTTCATGGGCTTCGGCGTCAGCGCCTGCGCGACCTGCGACGGGTTCTTCTTCCGCGGCAAGCGCGTGATCGTGGTCGGCGGCGGCGACACCGCGCTGGAGGAGGCCACGTTCCTCACGCGCTTCTGCTCCGAGGTGATCCTGGTGCATCGCCGCGACCAGCTGCGCGGCTCCAAGATCATGCGCGAGCGGGCGCTCTCGAACGACAAGATCCACGTCGTCTGGAACGCCGAGGTCGCCGAGGTGCTGGGCGTGCCCGACAAGCGCGTCACCGGCGTGAAGCTGCGCGACACGAGGACCGGGGCCGTCAGCGAAATGCCCATCGACGGCGTGTTCATCGCCATCGGGCACAAACCCAACACCGCCTTCCTGGGCGGGCAGCTGGCCTCCGACCCAAAGGGCTACCTCATCGTGAAACCCGGCACGTCGCACACGAACGTCGATGGCGTGTTCGCCGCGGGCGACGTGCACGACTCGGCTTACCGCCAGGCGGTCACCGCGGCGGGCAGCGGCTGCATGGCCGCCATCGACTGCGAGCGCTGGCTGGAGGCGCAGGCGTACGCGGCCCACACCGGCACGCCAGGCGCCTGACCAGGGGGAGACTGCCGTGGAACGCGAAGTCCTGGAGTTCGACGTCCAGTTCGTCGGCGCCGGCCCGGCCGGTCTGGCCGGCGCGATTCATCTCGCGAACCTGATCCAGAAGCACAACCAGGCGATCGCCGCGGGTGCGCCCGGGAAGGTGATCGGCGAAACCAGCATCGCCGTGCTCGAGAAGGCGGCCGAGGTCGGCGCCCACGGCTTTACCGGCGGCGTCATGGACCCGCGCGCGATGCGGGAGCTGATGCCGGACGTCGTCGTGCGGGGCTGCCCGCTGGCCGCCCCGGGCACGGGCGACGACGTGTACATCCTCTCCGAGACGGACCAGTTCCGCCTGCCCTTCCTGCCGCCGGCGCTGCACAACGACGGCAACTACATCGTCAGCCTGGGCGACCTCACGCGCTGGATGGCCGGCATCGCCGAAGAGAAGGGCGTGCTCATCGCCACCGGAACGCCGGCGCACTCCGCGCTGGTCGAGAATGGCCGCGTGCTGGGCGTGCGCTCGGGCGACAAGGGCGTCGCGAAGGACGGCTCGCACAAGGGCACGTACCAGCCCGGCGCCGACTGCGTCGCGAAGGCCACGGTGCTGTGCGAGGGGCCGCGGGGCAGCGTGACCAAGCAGCTCGACGCGATGCTCGGGCTCTCGGTCGGCAGGGACCCGCAGGTCTACACGACGGGCGTGAAGGAGCTGTGGGAGGTGCCCGCGGGGCGCGCGCAGCAGGGCCGCGTCATCCACACGATGAACTGGCCGCTGAGCGCGGACACGTTCGGCGGCGGGTTCGTCTACGGCCTGAGCGACACGCTGTGGGCGGTGGGCTTCTGCACGGGCCTGGACGCCGCGGATCCCTCGAGCGATCCGCACGGGGAACTGTATGGGAAAAACGTGCTCATGGAGCAGAGGACTCTCTCACAGACAGCTGCCCTGCATGAACTCTCCGAACATGAGGTGACTGCATCGTTGTC
>CAIXRL010000766.1 GCA_903921835.1 Candidatus Eiseniibacteriota bacterium
CGTCCGCACCGGGCGCGGCCGCGCCGCGGCGCCTGCGCAGCGAGGCGCGCGTCTCGGCAAGCGTCTCGCGCACGGCTTCCAGCACGAGCGAGCGCGGCAGCGAGGCGAGCGCGGAGGCGAGCGCCTCGTGCCGGAGCAGCTTCTCGACCGCGGGCAGCTGGCGCAGCGACGGAGTGACCATGGCGCACACGCTAACAGAGGCGCGGCGGCGGCGAAAAGCGCGAGGCGCCGCCGCGGGCTCACGCCCGCCGAGGGGGACGGGCGCGGCCGGCACGGCAGCGAATCGCGAAGCGGAAAGCGGAGCCAGTGCTGCGCGGCGCGTACGACGCTCCGGGGGGAAGACCGGGGGAGTTCCCGGCCTGCACCGACTCCGCGTGGACTGCGGACAGCCTGTTGATGTCGCAAGCCCGATGCCGGATTCGCGGGTAATGGCGCGCCGGGACGCAAACGTCGCGGGCGCGGCGTTGTGCGCCCCCGCAGGCGTGGCGGCCGTTCGCCGCGATCGCGCCGCCGGCATTGCAGGGTGCGCGCCCCCCCGCGCAGGTTGCCGCGCGACCGGCGCGCTCCGAGACGTGCGGCGTTCGCCGGGACCGCGCCGCGCGGCGGGGCTCGCCGCGGACGCGCCGTCAGCCGCCGAGATAGGCGGCGCGGACCTGGTCGTTCGCAACCAGCTTCGCGGCCGCGTCCTCCAGCACGACGCGCCCGGTCTCGAGCACGTAGCCCCGGCCGGCGATCGAGAGCGCCATGTGCGCGTTCTGCTCCACCAGCACGACGGTGACGCCCCGGCGGTTGATCTCCGCGATGTTGCGGAAGATGTCGCGCACCAGCAGCGGCGCGATCCCCAGAGATGGCTCGTCGAGCAGCACGAGCCGCGGCCGCGACATCAGCGCGCGGGCGATCGCGAGCATCTGCTGCTCGCCGCCGGACAATGTGCCGGCGAGCTGCCGGCGGCGCTCGAGCAGCCGGGGAAACAGCGCGAACATGGCGTCGCGGTCCTCGCGAATGCCGGCGCGGTCCCTGCGGCGGTAGGCACCCAGCTCGAGGTTGTCCTCGACCGACAGGTTCGCGAACACCATGCGGCCCTCGGGCGCCTGTGACAGCCCGAGCGCCACGATCTCGTGCGCCGGCACGCGGGTGATGTCGCGGCCCTCGAAGTGGACGCGTCCGGCCTTCGGGGGCACAAGCCCGGAGATGGTGCGCAGGAGCGTCGTCTTGCCGGCGCCGTTGGCGCCCAGCAGCGTGACGATCTCGCCCGCCTCGGCGTGGATCGAGACGCCCTTCAGCGCGTGCACCGCGCCGTAGAACACGTCCAGGCCCTCGACGCTGAGCTGGCTCATGCGCGCACGGCCTCCTCGCCGAGGTAGGCCTCGATCACGCGCGGGTTGCCCCGGATCCCTGCGGGCGGGCCTTCGGCGATCTTGAGACCGTAGTCGAGCACGGCGATGCGCTCGCAGATGCCCATGACCACCTTCATGTCGTGCTCGATGAGCAGGATCGTGAGCGCGAAGCGCGTGCGGATCTCCTGGATCAGCCGCATCAGCTCCTCGCTCTCCTGCGGGTTGAGCCCGGCCGCGGGCTCGTCGAGCAGCAGCAGCTTCGGGCGCCCGGCGAGCGCGCGGGCGATCTCGAGCCGCCGCTGCTGGCCGTAGGGCAGCCCGGTGGCCCGGGCGGGCGCGAGGCTGCCCAGCCCGAGCACCTCCAGCATGTCCAGGGCCTCACGCTCGAGCGCCGCTTCGTCCGCCAGAAAGCCCGGCGTGCGGAAGATCGCGGGCCACAATCCCGCCCTGCGGTGCGGGTGCGTCGCCACCGC
>CAIXRL010000767.1 GCA_903921835.1 Candidatus Eiseniibacteriota bacterium
CGCTGCGCCGGGGTCAGCGGCAGAAGAATCCATCGCGGCGGTCGTGCCCGTGCGAGCCAGGCGCAGCATGAGGTCCCGCTGCCACGGAGCGACACGCGAGTCGCTCGCGGCCTGCGCCAATCGCGCGCGAGCCTCGGGCGCCAACTCCATCGGGCCGGGAGCCGTCACCTGACAGCGGGCTGCATTCGGTGCTGCAAGCAAGAGCGCCAGGAGCGGGAGCACCCGGGCAAGGGAGCGGAGCAAGCGTTGCGGCTTCACGGGCGGCCTCTCAAGCTGAGCGAAGGTGGCGGGCACATGACTCTATGCTATCAAGCTTACACCCCGCTCCCCTCAGCCGGCACCATCGGGGTGCCGGCCGGGAGTGAACCGGACACTGATCCGCTCGCGTTGCCCCCCCTGCCCGAGTGCCAGCAAAACCTGTCGCTGCGGATGGCGGGGACATCCGAAGCGCGGGGGCAAGTGCACGCCCGGCGAAATCGCGCGCCACGCCGCGCGCGCGAGCGGGCCGGTGCTGGACCGGCTCGACATTCAGATCGAGGTCCCCGCGCTCACGAGCGACGAGATGCTGCGCGCGGCGTGCGGCGAGCCGTCCGCGGTCGTGCGCGAACGCGTACTCGAGGCGCGGGAGCGCCATGCCGTGCGCGGCACGCTCAACGCCCTGCTCGCCAACGCGGCGCTCGCCGTGCACCGCGGCGGTATGAGCGCGCGCGGCGTGCACCGCGCGCTTCGCGTGGCCCGCACGATCGACGATCTCGCCGGCGAAGGGCGCGTCAGCGCTCTGCGGCTGGCGGAGGCACTGCAGTACCGGGGTGTATGAGGGGCAGACGTCCACCACGTGCTGAGTGCGGGGCGCAAGATCACGCTGCTAATGGCTCGTTGCACGCGGGGACGATCCCGCTGCCGAACGTGCGCACGCGGGCCCGCCTCGGGACCAACCGGTCCAGTTGCCCGGACGATTCACGGGCCCGCTGCCTGCGAGCGCGATCCGTGCGTCACTCCCTGCGACGCACATCCCGTACTCCCGGCTCACGGTTCATGAATCGTCCGGGGGAATCGCGAAGTCTCAGTGGCCCCGCAGGTACGTAGCCTCCGAGGTGATCGAGCAGTTGAACACGATCCCGCTGTCGAGCGGGCCGACGGCATCGCCGCGCGCGATCGCCGCGTTCACGTCGGACAGGGTGCGCAGGGGCTGGTTGATCGCACCGTCACCTGCGCCCTTTGTGGTGAAGAGCACGAGGTAGACGTGCCAGGCCACGTTGAAGTCTCCGCCGGTCTTGGCCACTCCGACCAGGTGATCATGCCCCTTGACCAATCCACCCGTGAGCGATCCGTACTTCGTGGAGATCGTTCCGGTGGGATAGACCGACTGCAGCCCGAGCGACGCGACCAGGCCCGGCGGCAACACCTGCACGTGATCGCAGTTCGTGGGCAGGCAGTTGAGCGGACTCACGGTCGAGTTCGTGGGGTACACCGGAAGATACAGGGGCGCGGTGGCGATCGGGTTCGCCTTCGACGGCTGCGCGACCTTGTCCGGGGTGAGCAGGTAGATGAGCTGCCCCGTCACGTCGTCGTACGCGGGCTCGATGGAAACCTGGCCGAACGAAACCTGGCCTGTGGGACCCGGGTCTGCAGCGGCCATCGCTGCAGACATCGCGATGAGGACGAAGCCGACCAGCACGGGGATGGACTTCCGACGCATGGACTCCTCCTGAGGTGAACGCCTCGGGCCGGTGCGGCCTGCCCCAACGACAGGTCCTGTCCCATCCGGCAAGCCGGTGGCGACCAACTCCGTGTGGCACCGGAGTCGTTCGGATGCGCGGGAGGGCTTCCGGATTCGGCTCCGGTGGCGGGAGACCGTGGCGGAGCACGTGGCGCCCGCGTCCGGGAGCTGACCTGCACCCGTGACGCCGGGAGCCTGGCCCGCGTTGGCGGCCTCGACCGCCTGACGAGATTTCCGGGTCGCGGGCCTTCGGGCCCCGCGACCTCGCCCCGCGACCTCGCCCCGCGACCTCGCCTCGGCGCAAACTATCCCGGGGGGTTAGTCACCGCCCACGTCGAGCGACACCGGCATCGGGTTCACCTTCCAGATGTCGCGGCAGTACTCGTGGATCGTGCGGTCCGAGGAGAACCGCCCCATGCGCGCCACGTTGAGGATGGACATGCGCGTCCACTGGGCGGGGTCGCGGTAGGTGGCGGCGATCCGGTCCTGGCAGGCGAGGTAGGACGCGTAGTCGGCCAGCACCAGGTAGCTGTCCCAACCCAGCAGGTGATCGATCAACGGGCGGAACAGGGCGCCGTCGCCGCGCGAGAAGAGCCCGCTGCCGATCAGGTCGATCGCCGCCCTGAGGTCCGGGTTCGACTCGTAGACCTCGCCGGGGCGGTAGCCGGCGGCGTGCCTCTGCGCCACCTCCTCGGCGGTGAGGCCGAAGAGGAAGAAGTTCTCCTCACCCACGTCCTCGCGGATCTCGACGTTGGCGCCGTCCAGCGTGCCCACCGTCAGCGCGCCGTTGAGCGCGAACTTCATGTTGCCCGTTCCCGAGGCTTCCTTGCCCGCGGTGGAGATCTGCTCCGACAGGTCGGCCGCCGGGTAGACCCACTGCGCCAGCTTGACGCTGAAGTTGGGCAGGAACACGACCTTCAGCCGGCCGGCCACGTCCGGATCGCGGTTGACCACGTCGCCCACCGAGTTGATCAGCTTGATGATCAGCTTGGCCATCGCGTAACCCGGCGCCGCCTTGCCGCCGAAAATGAACGTGCGCGGCTGCACCTGCGCCCGCGGATCGCTCTTGATGCGGTTGTAGAGCGTGATCACGTGCAGGATCTTGAGGTGCTGGCGCTTGTACTCGTGAATGCGCTTGGCGAGCACGTCGAACAGGCTGGCGGGGTCGAGCTCGATGCCGCAGTCGCGGCGGACCACGGTCGCCAGCGCCTCCTTGCGGGCGTACTTCACGCGCCGCCAGTCCTCCTGGAGCGCGGGATCGTCGGCGAACCGTTCGAGTTCGCGCAGCCTGCGCAGGTCGCGCACCCAGCCCTTGCCGAGCACGCGGTCCAGCAGCGCGGTCAGGTCGGGGTTGCCGATCATCATGAAGCGCCGCGGCGTGACGCCGTTGGTCTTGTTCTGGAACTTCTCCGGCCACAGCTCGAAGAAGTCGCGCAGCACGGTCTCGCGCAGCAACCGGCTGTGCAGCTCGGCCACGCCGTTGATCGCGTGACTGCCGACGCAGGCCAGGTTCGCCATGCGGACGTAGCCCGGTCCCGAGTCGTCGATCAGCGACATACGGCGGACGCGCTCGGTGTCGTAGGGGTAGCGCATGCGCACCAGGTCGAGGAAGCGCGTGTTGATCTCGTAGATGATCTCGAGGTGACGGGGCAGCTCGGTGCGGAACAGCGGCAGCGGCCAGGTCTCGAGCGCCTCCGGCAGCAGCGTGTGGTTCGTGTACGCGAACGTGCGTGTCGTGATGTCCCAGGCCTTGTCCCAGTCGAGCTGGTGCTCGTCCACCAGCAGGCGCATCAGCTCCGCCACGCCGATGGCCGGGTGCGTGTCGTTGAGCTGCACCGCGAACTTCAGGGGGAAGTGCTCCACCGGCCGGCCGTTGTTGTGGAGGATGCGCAGCATGTCCTGCAGCGAGCAGGTGACGAAGAAGTGCTGCTGGAGCAGGCGCAGGCGCTTGCCGGTCTCCGGCTCGTCGTTCGGGTAGAGCACCTTGCTGATGGTCTCCGACCTCACCTTGCGCATCACGGCGCCGTAGTAGTCGCCCGAGTTGAACGCTTGGAAGTCGAAATCCTCGGGCGCCTCCGCCGACCACAGGCGCAGCAGGTTCACGGTGTTCACGCCGTGCCCGAGGATCGGGGTGTCGATCGCGATGCCGCGGAAGACCTCGTTCGGGACCCAGCGCACGCGCATCCTGCCGTTGTCGTCACGGTACGGCTCCGTGCGCCCGCCGATGCGCACGTCGAACGCGATGTTGGGACGGCGAACCTCCCACGGGCACCCGAACCTCAACCAGGTGTCGGTGACCTCGAGCTGCCAGCCATCGCGGATCACCTGGTCAAAGATGCCGAACTCGTAGCGGATGCCGTAGCCGGTGGCCGGGATCTCCAGCGTCGCGAGCGAGTCCATGAAGCACGCCGCCAGCCGGCCGAGACCGCCGTTGCCGAGCCCCGGCTCCTCCTCGTAGTTGACCAGTTCGTCCAGATTCACGCCGAGTCCCGCCAGCGCGCGACGCGCGGTCTCGGTGATGCCCAGGTTGAGCAGGTTGTTGTCGAGATGCGGACCGGGCAGGTACTCGGCGGAGAGGTAGCAGACCGTGCGGGGATCGTGCTCCTGGTAGGCGTGCACCGTGGCGACCTGCCGGTGCAGCATCCGGTCGCGGACGGTGTACGCGAGCGCCTTGAACTTGTCGTCGAGCGAGGCCAGACCGAGGAAGCGGCCCTGCACGTAGAACAGGTTGTCGAGAAACGCCCGGCGGATGGATTCCTCACTCAGGCCCGTGCGGATGTTCTCGCAGTTCACTTTCTCGACCGTGCCACCCAACGTGTCACCCATGCTGCTCCCCCTTCGTCGCGTCCGTGCGCGG
Source organism: Candidatus Eiseniibacteriota bacterium (assembly GCA_903921835.1). Classification (GTDB taxonomy): domain Bacteria; phylum Eisenbacteria; class RBG-16-71-46; order RBG-16-71-46; family RBG-16-71-46; genus CAIXRL01. The sequence continues at coordinate 4,578 of CAIXRL010000767.1, forward strand.
GCGCGTTCGCCCGACCGCGGAATGTCGCGCCTTCCTCGTCCCGGCGCAAGAACGGCGCCGGACGCCCGCGCAGTTCGCCGGGCAACGGCAGGGAAGATACTCTCGCGCTCGCGCGAGCGCCGGGTTCATTCCGGCCGCCGTCCGCAGTCGTTGTCCCCCCGGGGGCGGCCCTGTCCGGTACTCATGGTCGCCGTCGCCCGGCCAGCGCGGCGGACACCCTCGCACTGAGGGTATCGGCATGGCGGGAGCGCATGTTGCCTGTGATGAAAGCGCCCTCCGGGCGCCGGGGCCGTGGCGTTCGCCGCGGGGGCACCGGCAGCGGGCCAGCGGCAACAACAGCACCGCCGCATGACCTTCCATGATTCTGCTTCGACGTCTGGATCATGAAGACATTCCGCCTGACGGCACTGCGCGGAGGCCCTACCCTCGCCCGCGAGTCGCCCGCGCAAGCGAACTGCCGCGCGCACCAGCCGCCCATGCGGGCGCGGCCATCGCGATTTCGCGCGTTGTCGCGGCGGCACGTTTCGCGCAATGAGAGCGCACGCACCAGCGTCGCGAACACGCCCGCTACAATGTGCCTGCGTCCCCACGCGAATCCGCCCCCGCGGAGAAGTCCCGCATCGCCGACGTGCTCACCCTGATCGCCGCGCTGGACCAGCGCCGCGACTACCTCGCCGCCGGGTACTCCTGCATGCGCAGCTACTGCATGGGACGGCTGCACATGTCCGAGGGACAAGGCGCTGCTGCGCATCCAGCCCGGGCGATTCATGAACCGCGAGCCAGGAGTGCGAGATGTGCGTCAGCCGGACCCATCTTCGGTGGGTGCCCCAAGATCGGCCGGGTGCGCCGCAGCCGTGTGATCAGCACGCTGCGGACAGCGGCCGCAAGCAGGCGCTGTCCCGAGTGAGCGGTGGCGGCAGCACACAGTCACACCAGCGGAGCACCGTGAGAAGCAGGATCGCCATCATGCCGGGTGCAGCGTTTCGCCACCACCGAACGGTGCGCACGCGCGGACACGTCGCGCGGCACCACGCGTGTTTCCGGCCCTTCCGGGAGCGCGAACTTGCGCGTATCATCCCGTCCGATTCGCGCCGCAGCTCCCCGACACGCCTTCCCCCGCGGAGGTCGCCCAGACGCAACTGGATTCCCTTCTGGATCGCAACTCGAGTCTCGCACCCGAATCCGTGAGGGGTAGTTCCATGCGCATCGCGCCTGCGCTGACCGCGCTTCTCGTGCTGCTGCCTGCGTTCGGCTCGAAGGCAGCCCGGGCGGAGGTGGAGATCCTCCCGCCGTGCAGTCCGGTTGCGGTGAGTCGCCCGCTGACTCCGGCGCAGTCACCGCCTGCGTCGGCGCGGTCCGCGCTCGATTCGCTCCCGGGGAGGTGGCACCCGCTGGCCCGACCCTCTGCGCGGCCCGGACCGACGGCTCCCGCGCCGGTCGCCGCCGCGAGCACCAGCGGGCCGTGGGAACGGTTGATTCCCATGGGCTGGTTCGCCTCGACGATGATCGTCGATCCTGTGAACGATCGGCTGGTGGTGCTTGGTGGGGAGAACAGCGTCGGCTGGACGGCTGACCTGTGGATGCGCTCACTCGCCGATTCCGGACGATGGACGCGCATCGACATGGCGGGACCAAAGCCCGCGGCGAGGGAATTTGGCACGGCGATCTACGATCCGGTGCGCAGGCGAATGATCCTGTTCGGTGGCATCTACTCCGACGGAGTGTGGGCGCTCTCGCTGACCGGAACCCCAGCGTGGACCCGGCTCGCGCCCGCCGGCAGCGGACCTGGCAACAGGCAGGGCGCACGCGCGATCTACGATCCCGCAGGCGACCGGATGCTCATGTTCGGCGGCTATGCGCCACCCTACGAGAGTGACGTGTGGGCGTTCGCGCTGGGCGACTCGACCGGCTGGACGCGACTCTCCCCGTCGGGCGGCGGCCCCACGACGCGAGGGTACGGCGCCGTCGTCTACGACTCGCGGCGCCACAGGCTGCTGGCGTTCTCGGGGTGCGACGGGGGTGCGAACGATCCCCAACCCCCCTCCATTCCAGACCTGTGGGCCCTGTCGCTCGATGGCGCGCTGGAGTGGACGCAGCCGAGCGCGTCCGGCGACATGCCCCCCGGACTCTATTTCACGGCGGCGGCCTACGATTCGCTGCACGACCGCATGGTGGTGTACGGGGGCACCGAGTGGAACGGGGGCTCGCACCGGGAAGCCTGGGTGCTCGATTGCGGCGAGGCCCCCGCCTGGACGCGGGTCGCCCCCGCGACCTCGCCCGCGCCGCGTTCAGGCGCGTGCCTGGGCTACGACGCCCGGCGCGACCGCTTCGTGATGTTCGGCGGTGCGGGCTCGGACACGTGGGCTCTCTCGCTCGCGGCCGAACCCGCGTGGACGATGCTCGGGCCGGGCAACAACGAACCCACGCCCGGCCGCTACTGCCCCTCGACCGCATGGGATCCGGTGCAGCACCAGTCGCTCATACTGAGCGGATACGTACAGTCCTACGCGGAGTATGAATGGTGGCCCTTCGCGATTCCCGATCTGTGGAGCCTCAACCTCGACCGGCAGACCCGCTGGACGCACGTGCTGTCGGATTCGCTCGCTCCCTATTGCATTGGCCAGACGATGGTCGTGAACGCACGGGCGGACCGCGTCGTCGTCTTCGCGGGAATGTCGCGCACCAATGGGCGTTTCGGCGGTCTCACCGAGATGTCGCTCGCGAATCCCCGGCAATGGAGCCCGCTCACCGCCACCGGCGACCCGCCACCCGCGCGCGATTTCCACTCCGCGATCTACGACCCACTGCGAGCCCGGATGATCGTGTTCGCGGGCCGCGAGTACAGCGAGTTGCTCGGAGACACGTGGATGCTCTCGCTGGACGGTGCACCGCGGTGGACCCGCACGGACTCCGTGGCCGCGGCGCCGGCGCCCCGCTACGCGCACAACGCCATCTACGATCCGGTCGGCGATCGGATGATCGTGTTCGGAGGCGCGACGGGCTGGCACTGCTTCGGGGACCTGTGGCAACTCTCGCTCGCCGGAGCCCCCGCGTGGACTCCGCTGGCCGCTGGCGCCGGCCCGTCGCCGCGCGCGTACGCGTCCATGGTGTACGACTCGCGTCGCCAGCGGATCGTCCTGGTGGGCGGCCGCAGCCAGGACGGGCGCACGCTGAACGACATGTGGTTCCTGCCGCTCGCGCACGGGGCAGTGTGGACGCGGGCCGACTCCACGAGCTTCCCGCCCGGCCCGCGATGGGGCGCCGCCGCGAGCTACGATCCCGACCGCGACGCCGTCGTGCTCGCGTGGGGAACCGATGATCCCTGCAACATCGGCTGCTATGACGATGCCTGGATCATGCAATCCCCCGACCCGGTGCCCGCCGAAGTCGCCGCCAGCGTCTTGGGCACCAACCCATGGGAGGTGGAGCTCAGCTGGCGCGGACTGCCGGTTGCCGGCTTCACCGGCGCGGTCGAGCGCCGGACCGGGGCGATTGGCTGGTCGGAACTCGCCACGGTGAACCCCGACGCGATCGGGACAATCGACTTCGCGGATCACACCGCGCAGCCGGGGCTTCGTTACGGCTACCGGCTCCGGTGGAGCAGCGGCGTCGTCGCCGGCACCAGTGCCGAGCAGTGGGTGAACGTGGCGAGGCTGCGCTTCGCCCTGGCGTGCACGAATGCCAGCCCTTCCCGCGAGGGTCTCAGCGTGGCGTTTTCGCTTCCGGACAACGCGCCGGCGCAGGTCGCGGTATTCGACATCGCCGGGAGGCAACTCGTGCGCCGGGAGGTCGGCTCGCTCGGTCCGGGAGACCACGCGATGGAACTCGCGGCCCGGGGAACCCTGCGGCCGGGCATCTACCTGGCCCGCATCCGGCGCGGAGGGGATTCGATCACGAAGCGGACCGTCGTGCTGAAGTAGTCACGCCCCTGCGTCGCGTCGCTCGCCCCTGAGCGGGCGCGTGCTCGCCCGGTTTGCCGCCCGGACCACGGCACCAAACACCCGCGCCACGGCGCACCCCATTCTCCACCGGGGCGTAAGGCAGGCGCCGTGTTTGGCCGCGACTGGACGGTGCGCACGCGCACGCGTACCGCGCACCACGCTGGCCGGACTCGATACCGGGCGTGCGCGGGAGTACCATCGTCCTCGTCACATGCCGCGCGCGGCGGTCGTCTTCCGGCACCTGCAGCTCTTCGACGAGACATCGATGCCCTCGCGCGCGGCCACCAACCCCCGGGGCCGATCACGCCACATCCCAACCCCGGGCCGTCGATCGCGCGGAGAACCGGCACCGGGGGCGGGACGCATGTCGATGATGCGGAGCACGGCCGGGGCGCTGGGGATCGAGCGCCCCGACGACAAGTGGCTGGTCGCGGCTTCGATCTCCCTGGGCGCGATGATGGCCACGATCGACATCTCGATCGTGAACGTGGCGCTGCCGCAGATTCGCGGCTCGATCGGCGCCACGATCGACCAGATGACCGCGCTGGGGACGTCGTTTGCGATCGCGCAGGTCATCGTCATGCCGCTGACCGCGTTCCTCGGGCGCTTCTTCGGGCAGAAACGCGTCTACATCTTCTGCCTCGGGCTGTTCCTGGTGGGCTCGATGGCGTGCGGCATGGCGCGCACGCTCACGCAGCTCGTCATGGCGCGCGCGCTGCAGGGCCTCGGGGCGGGAGCGCTCCAGCCGAGCCAGATGGCCATCCTGCGGCAGACGTTCCCGCCAAAGGAACAGGGCATGGCCATGGCGATCTTCGGCATGGTCGTCGTCATCGGACCGGCGATCGGGCCCACGCTGGGCGGCTGGATCGTGGACAACTGGTCCTGGCCCTGGATCTTCTTCATCAACCTCCCGGTTGGCATCATGGGGATCCTCGCGACCAACCGCTTCGTGCACGAGCCCGCGGACATCCGCGCCGCGAACCGCGCGCAGGCGGACCTCATGCGAGGGAACCTCGACTGGCAGGGCATCGTCTACATGAGCGTGGGGCTGGCGTCCCTGCAATACGTGCTGCAGGAGGGCAACCGCAACGACTGGTTCGCCTCGCGGGCGATCACGGTGGCGGCCTTCCTCGCTGCCACGGGCCTGGTGGCCTTCGTGGTGCAGGAGCTGCGCGCGAAGGCCCCCGCGGTCAACCTGCGGATGTTTCGGGACGGGACCTTCGCGTCGGCCACGCTCATCGGCGGCATCATGTTCGCGAACCTGATGGCGAACATGTTCCTGCTGCCGGTCTACATGCAGGAACTGCTCGGCTTCACCGCGCTCAAGTCGGGCATGGCGCTGGTGCCGCGCGCGCTGATCATGATGGTGGTCACGCCCATCGTGGGACGCCTGTACAACCGCGTCTCGCCGCGTCTCCTGGTCGCGATCGGCCTGACCTGTGTGGCGATGGGCTCTGTGGACATGGGGCACTTCACGCTGCAGACCAGCTCCGCCGGCATCGTCTTCACGCTGCTGCTGCAGGGTATCGGCTTCTCCTGCCTGTTCGTGCCGCTCACGACGGTCGCGCTCAGCCACGTTCCGCGCACGCAGCTCACCGACGCCAGCGGGCTGAACTCGCTGGTCCGGCAGTTCGGCGGCTCGGCGGGGCTCGCGATCTACGGCACGTTGCTCGATCAGTCCACGACGCGCTCCACCGCCGCGCTTGCAGCGCACATGGACCCGTACCGGCCCGTCGTGGTGGAGCGGCTGGCGATGCTCACGAAGGGCATGATGGCGCACGGGATGGACGCGTTCTCGGCGAGGACCGCGGCGCTCAAGGTGCTCGCCGGCCTCGTCGCCCGCCAGGGCATGATGATCGCGTTCGAGAAGATCTTCATGCTCACCGGATTCATGATGCTCGCGCTGCTGCCGCTCACGTTCTTCCTGCGCTCGCGGGACCACGAGGACGCCGCGCGCGAGCGCAAGGGCACGCCGGGCGAAGCGCCCGCGCCGGGCGTCATCATCGAATGACGCGACCGCGGCCCACCTGGCGCCGGGCGGGCCCGGGCCGCAGCGCGCACCCCGCGCTCACTTGAACACGCGCTCGTAGATCTCGCGGTTGTCGATCGGCACCAGGTCGCCGCCCGTGGTCGCACCCTGATAGTGGTAGTAGTCGAACGGCGCGCCCTCCCACGACTGGCCGGTGTAGGTGTTCTGCGTGCCCCACGCGTCGGTGTGCCAGACCGCGCCGCCCTCGACGCCCGAAACCCAGTCCTGCTCGCCCCGGATGTAGTCGGTCCGCTCGTGGTCGAGCCAGTCCTGGCTGCGCTGACGTTCGTCGGACGCGGACTGCATCAGCGAGTGGATCTCCTCGGCGTTGCGGGCCACTGTCGTGCGGGTCTGCTGCTCGAGCTCGTGCAGCCGTGCCATGCCGCGGGCGATGTAGTCGCGCGCGTAGGCGTCGTTGATCCGGTACGACTGCACCATGGCCGCCAGCGTCGGCAAGTAGGCGGCAAACGACTCCTCGGGCGCGACGACCGTGATGTGCCAGAACTTCCAGTTCGTGTCGAGACGCGAGCCGTACGAGATGCCGAACGTGTATCCCCGGCAGCGCGCGCCCTCCCGCGAGCGGTACGTGTAGAGCAGCGACGCCGTGCGCACGGGCCCCGCGGTATAGACACGGCCGATCTGCGCATCCAGGTCGCGCAGCGGCTCGGCCGAGACGTAGCGCAGGTCGCTCATGAACGCCCGCGTGACGAAGGGCCACGCCTGGGCAGGAGCGAGGTAGGGCGAGACGGGAACGTTGGGCACGCGCACGCCGAGCCGAGGCGTCATGACGTCCACCGAGCCCACCATGAACGCGGCGCCGTCGCGCGGATTGCGGGCGATGAACAACCCGGCGCGCAGGTCGGTGCAGCTCCACCCGGCCGGCAGGCCGAAGCTGGCCGAGCCATCGGGGAGCCGGTGCGTCGCCAGCGGCTGCGGCCGCGCAGGCGCCGCGTGTCCGGCGGCGCCGAAGCCCCCCCGCATGATCCGTACGTTCGCCAGGATCGTGAGCAGCACATCCTTGTATTGAGGCAGCCGGCCCGCGGGGGCCTCGCACCGCCGCAGCGTGCACCCGGACCGCGTCAGCGTCAGCCAGTCCCGGCCCTCCCGACGGCCACGGGCGCGGTCGGTGTACGCGAAGTCGTAGACGGCGCGCGTGCGGTCATGATTCGCGCGCACGTTGCGAACAGCGAGATCCGGGCAACGCAGCTTGAGCGGACGGCAGGAGGCGGCCAGCGCGCCGAGCAACCCGCCGGTCACGCCACTGCGCGCGGTGATGGCGCTCTGCAGCTGTCCGTGCGGCCCGTCCACGCTGATGCTCCAGTCGCCGGGCCCCGAGGCGTCCTGGGTCACGGTCCAGCCGACCGGGCGGTAGACGACGAAGTCACCGCGCGGCGAAACGTACTTCTCCATCGCGGGACCCGGCGCCGGGCGGGTGACGGCCGACGAGATCACGGGCAACAGCGGAACGGCTGCGCTCGTGCAGATCACGAACGTCAGCAGCAGGCGCGCAAAGCGCCGGGCGGGACCTGGCATGGCGACCTCCTGAGCGGGATGCGGCGACACGAGTGTCCTGTCCCAGAGGTAACGCGGCTCTCCCAGCTGCGGGATCGTGGACTAGCCCGGACTATTCATGAGCCCGCGGCCTGCGAACGCGAGATGTGCGTCATCCGGACCCACCTTCGGTGGGTACC